>NZ_JBDJAW010000021.1 GCF_039649665.1 Microbispora sp. ZYX-F-249
GCGGGCGCCCGAGCCGCGCGAGCGGAGCGAGCGCCATAAGCACAGCGAGCGCCGTGGGCAGGACTCAGCCGCCGGAGGTGGGGTCCTCGGCTCCGGCGCCGGGGATCGTCATGTCGTCGGGGTCGTCGAGCCAGCCGTGCGGCAGGGACACCTTGGACCGCTCGCCGCTCTTGCCACGAGGGCCGTCCGCCTCGTCCGGCCAGGGCTGGTCGGCGTCCAGTTCGGCGACCCGCTCGGCCATCTCGGACAGCCCGGTGACCGAGGTGAGGGCGCGGCGGGTCTCCGCCCCGACGACGAAGCCCTTGAGATACCAGCCGACGTGCTTGCGGAAGTCGGCCAGCCCGTGGCGTTCGCTGCCAATGACCTCGCAGAGCAGCTCGGCGTGGCGCAGCATCATCGCGCCGACCTCCCCGAGGCGGGGGCGGGTGCGCTCGGCCGAGCCGCGGAAGGCCAGGTCGAGGTCGCGGAACAGCCACGGCCGGCCCAGGCAGCCCCGGCCGATCACCACCCCGTCGCAGCCGGTCTCCGCGACCATGCGCAGCGCGTCGTCGGCGCTCCAGATGTCGCCGTTGCCGAGCACCGGGATCTCCGGCACGGCGTCCTTCAGCCGCTTGATCGCGTCCCAGTGCGCGGTGCCGCCGTAGTGCTGGCGGGCCGTGCGCGCGTGCAGCGCGACGGCGGCGAGGCCCTCCTCGACGGCGATCCTGCCCGCCTCGACGTAGGTCAGGTGGTCCTCGTCGATGCCCATGCGCATCTTCATCGTGACCGGCAGCGGCCCGGCGCCGGCCACCGCCTCGCGCAGGATGGCGCGCAGCAGGTTCCGCTTGTACGGCAGGGCCGACCCGCCGCCCCTGCGGGTGACCTTGGGCACCGGGCAGCCGAAGTTCAGGTCGATGTGGTCGGCCAGGTCCTCCTCGGCGATCATCCGCGCGGCCTTGCCGATCACGGCGGGGTCGACCCCGTACAGCTGGATGCTGCGGGGCGACTCCTCCGGGCCGAACCGGATCATCTGGAACGTCAGCGGCACCCGCTCGACCAGCGCCCGGGAGGTGATCATCTCGGAGACGAACAGGCCGCCGCCCTGCTCCCGGCAGAGCGTGCGGAAACCGATGTTCGTGATGCCCGCCATGGGAGCGAGCACCACCGGGGGCCAGACCTCGAGCGCGCCGACTTTCACACCTTCATTTTCCCCGCTGCCGGATGTGAGCCGTACAAGATCGTGGACGTGGAGCTTTTGCCCCGGATAATCTGACCTGGACCAACGGTGGGGGAGGTCGTCATGCTGTTGCGGCTGAGAATCGCCTTGCCGGATCGTCCGGGCTCGCTGAGCCACGTGACCGGGGTCCTGGGGGCCGCGGGCGCCGACATCACCCAGGTGACGGTGCTCGACCGGGGCGACGGCCGCGCCCTCGACGACTTCACCGTCTACTGGCCCGACTCCGCCCCCCGCGAGGACCTCGTACGGGCCATCGAGGACATGGACGGGGTCCGGATCGAGGGGATCTGGGGCACCAGGGAGGCGCCCGGCACCTACCCGGAGCTGGAGATCCTGAAGTTCCTCGCCACGGCGGGCGACCGCGCGCTCGGCACGCTGATCGACTCCATGCCGGTGCTGTTCAGCGCCGGCTGGGCCGCGGCGGCGACCGAGAAGGACCCGCGCGTCACCGTGTACGCGAGCTGGCGCGCCCCCGAGGACATCCCGTTCCCGAAGGAGACCCCGCCCAGGCCGACGGCGACCACGCTGCCATCCGGCCTGCACGTCATCGTCGCGCCGCTGCCGCCGCTGGCGTTGGCGCTGATGCTGGCCAGGGCGGAGGGGCCGGCCTTCCACCGCAACGAGGTGCACCGGCTCACCCGGATCCTGGAGATCTTCCTGACCCTGCCCGCGATCGAGCGGGGAGCCGACCGCGCCTTCCGCGGACCGACCGCCCGGCCGTTCTGAGTACACACTGGGGGCGAAAACCCGGTACAGTAGCCACGTCGCCGCGAGGCGGACGCGGAAGTGGCTCAGTGGTAGAGCATCACCTTGCCAAGGTGAGGGTCGCGGGTTCGAATCCCGTCTTCCGCTCCGAGAGGTCACGAATGCGGGCCTCGCTCTGGTGGAGTGGCCGAGAGGCGAGGCAGCGGCCTGCAAAGCCGCGTACACGGGTTCAAATCCCGTCTCCACCTCTTTTTGTGATTCGGTTCCGGAATCGGCGTCGTGTGTCATGCGGCGCCCGGAACTTCTTTGCCTCCACGATCGTCGCCCCCGGCTCCGGGCTGCGCCGAGGCGTGCGTTCCGGTCGATGGTAGAGCCGGCACCACCACGGAAAGGCGTGCCTGCACTCTCGATGCGGGCTCCCCGTCCCCAGCAGGATCGTCACCATGACCGATCACTCGACCGATCACTCGACCGATCACTCGACCGATCACATGCCCGGGCGCGCCCGTTCCCGCCGGTTGATCCATCTGTCGGCCGCCGTGCTCTCCTTGACGTACGGCCTCGCCGCCGCACAGGACACGGCGCACGCCGAGAAGACCGCGCACGCCGAGAAGACCGCGCACGCCGATCGGACCGTGCACACCGAGGCCGCCGCGCGGCCCGGGAACAGCATCCAGGAGTCGCTGGACCGTCTCGTGCGGTCCGACGGGTTCCCCGCCGCGCTGGCCTCCGTACGCGGCCGCGACGGGCGTGTGCGCGACTACACGGCCGGGGTCGCCGACCTGCGCACCAGGGCGAAGGCGCCGGTCGACGGCTACGTCCGCATCGGCAGCAACACCAAGACCTTCACCGCCGTCGTCGTGCTGCAGCTCGCCGGTGAGGGCAGGGTGAGACTCGACGAGCCGATCGAGACCTACCTGCCCGGGCTCGTCCGCGGCGGGGGCGGCGACGGCCGCCGCATCACCGTGCGGCAGCTGCTCCAGCACACCAGCGGCCTGCCCGACTACACCGCCTTCCTCGCCGAGGACCCGCTCTCCCACCGGAACACCTACATGCAGCCCCGCGAGCTGCTCGACATGGCGCTGAAGGAGAAGGCGCGCTTCAGGCCCGGCGCGAAGTGGGAGTACAGCAACACCAACTACCTGGTCGCCGGGCTGCTGATCGAGAAGGTCACCCGCCGTCCGCTGGCCGAGCAGATCGATCAGCGGATCGTCAGGCGGCTCGGACTGCGCCACACCTACCTCCCGGACGCCGGCGACCGAAGCGTCCGCGCGCCGCACCCGAAGGGCTACCACCGCGACGAGCCGGACGAGCCGTTGACCGACGTCACCCGCTGGGATCCGTCGCAGGCCTGGGCCGCCGGGGGGATGATCTCCACGCCGAGGGACGTGAACCGCTTCTTCGGGGCCGTGCTCGGCGGCGAACTGCTCGAACCCGAGCAGCTGAGGGAGATGCGGACCACGGTGAGGGCGGACGGCCTCGGCAAGGGCGCGCGCTACGGCCTCGGCCTGATCAGCACACCGCTGAGCTGCGGCGGCCTCGCCTGGGGCCACGGCGGCGACATCTTCGGCTATCACACCGGCAACGCCGTGACCGAGGACGGCCGGGCCGCCGCCGTCGCCGTCACCCGGCTACCCGGCAGCCTCGAGGCGCTCGGCCACGTCGACAAGGCCGTCGACGCGGCCCTCTGCTCCTGAGATCCCCCGCGACGCCCGCACCGGTGGCGCATTGGTACGGCCGCCACTGGTGCCGCCATGCCGAGGACAAGTCGGAGTAAGGGTTCTTCTCAATGCCCGATGCCGGGCGCACACTGAAAGGGACACCATAGGCGATTTAGCGTGGAGTAGCTCGTGCACGGTCACATGCCCCCGGCGATGCCCATGCTGTCTCGTGGCAAGCATCGCAATCCCAGCAAGGGCGCCTGCTTCATGGAGTTCGCGTCCTACCTCGCAGGTGAGCGGTGGAGCGACCATCCGTCGTGCACACACCCGCTGCTCGCCGGGCTCGCCAGGCTCGTCAACGACCACACCTCCGACGCCGCCCGGCCCCGGCTTGCCGAGCTGATCCCGTCGGTGATCGGGCTGACGGGCGACGATCCGCGACTCGACGCGCGGATCGCCCTGTGCTCGGCCAGGGCCGCGCTGCCGGTCGTCGCGCACGAGCGCCAGCTCGCGATGGCGGTGGCGATTCTCTCGGGCGAACACGTGCTCGCCGAACTGGAGGGCCGCCCGGCCCGCGACCTGAGCGAGCGCAGCAGGCAGGCGCTGGCCGAGGTGCCGGACGCCACCCGCTGGGCCTGCACCTTCGGCCGCGGCGTACGGGTCTCGCCCAAGGGTTTCCGCAGGTACGCCGCGCCGAACACGGTGCAGCTCGCGGTCCGGGGCATCGCCCAGGCGTGCGTGCCCGACCCCGATCCGCTGCTGCGGGACCTGCTGGCCGAGGCGATCGACGACTGCTGGGCCCTGTTGCGCCCTGCCGCCGGAACCGGCGCCGGAACCGCCGCGGGAGCCGTAGCCGGAACCACTGCCGGAACCGCCTCGGGGACCGCCGCCGGACAACCGGCTCCGGCCACGGTCGATCCCGCACGCTGGGCCGACGCCTGCCGTCTTGCCGGCGTTTCGGCCTGACCGCCCCGGCCGCCGGCTCCCCTTGGACGGGAGCCGGTCGGCCCGGGGCGGCGGAGCCGGTGAAACCTGTGCGGCGGGAGCCGGTCAGGCCCGCGCGGCGCCGCGTACGGCACGCCCGCTCGCGGCGCGCCGCGACGCCGCGAGCGGCCGCAGCAGCAGGGCCTGGGCGAGCACGACCACGCAGAAGATCCCGAGCACGTAGCCCCAGCTCACGTCCGTCAGATGGTGCATGCCCCGGTAGAGCCGCGCAAGACCGACCGCCAATGCCGCGCCCGCGCCGAGCAGCCACCACAGCGCCTTGAGGATCGTGTGGCGGTGCGTGTGCAGCGTCAGGACGAGCGCGGTGCCGCAGTAGAAGGCCACGGCGGCGCTGGTGTGCCCCGACGGATAGCTCGACGTCGGCGGCGCGGGGTCGAGGTGCGGCACGTGCGGGCGGGCCCGCTGCGCGAACACGGTCGCGAGCAGGAAGATCGCCGACTGGGCGCAGACGGCGGCCACCAGGAAGACCGACTCCCGCCAGCGCCGGTAGACGAGCCGGAAGAGCACCGCCATGATCGCCGTCACCACGATGATCACGGGGGTGTCGGACAGCATCGAGGCGTAGTGGGTCACGTCGTTCCAGAACGGAGTGCGCTCCTGGGCGATCTCGCGGCTGATCGCCTCGTCCTGCGCGACGAGCGTCGAGTGCTCCATGACCTTGGTGATCAGCAGGCCGATCCCGAGGGTCACCAGGGCCATGAGCACGAGCGGGAGCAGGATCCTCCGGCCCGCTTCCGCGGCGACTCCGTGCGCGGGCGCGGAGGACGACCCCCGTCCGCCGCGGGCCGGACGTTCACGAACGGTGGCCAATTCGTCCTCCTTGGGGGGTGATTTCGCTCTGGGCCTCCGGCCCGACGCCCTCACGTAACGGCTGAGCCGGGCGGCGGCCCGCGTCCCGCCGGCGCCAGGTCTCGAACGCGGCGGCCGTGGCGGCCACCACGGCCACGCCGAACACCAGGCCCGCCACCACGTCGCTGAACCAGTGCACGCCGAGCGCGATCCGGCTGAAACCGACCGCCAGCGGGATCAGCACGGCGAGCGCCCAGGCGAGTGCGCGCCCCCGCTCGCGTACGAGGGGCAGGACGAGCAGCAGCAGGATCCCGGCTCCGAGCGTGGCGTTGACCGTGTGCCCCGAGGGGAAGGACGCGCCGGGAGCGATGGCGACGGGGTCGGGCAGGCTGGGCCGGGCCCGCGCGACGACGACCTTCAGGGCGAGGCCGAGCAGTCCGCCGACCGTGAGCGTGGTGGCCGCCCACAGGGCCAGGTGGTAGGCGCGGCGCCAGACCAGCCAGGCGACCGCGGCGCCGACCGCGATCCGCCACGTCAGCGGTGCGAAGACGTCGCTGACGAGTTGCATCAGCCGGGCGAAGCCCGGGTTGCCGATCGCGTAGACGTGCAGGTCCCGCGCGGCGCCCTCGTCGATCTCGGTGAGCGGTCCGAAGGAGGTCTTGACGAAGACCAGCAGCACCGTGAACGGCACCCCGATCAGCGCCACCGCCGCCACCGCCACCGTCAGCCGCAGACCGAGTCCGTGCCGGGGGTCGAAACGCCTGCGCCACCAGTTCATCGGCCGCTCCCGACGGGCTGGTGCTCCCGCGGCGCGCTCGGGGCCGGGGCGGGGCCGGGGTCGGGTTCCGCCGGTTCGCCGCGCCCCGCCCGGCAGGCCTCCAGCTGCGCCGAGAAGGCCAGGCCGAGGAAGAGCGCCATCGAGCTGAGGAACGCCCACAGCAGCAACGCCACGATCGCCGTGAGCGGTCCGTACGTCGCGCCGAACGTGCCGCTGCCGGCCGTGTAGAGCGCGAGCAGCCAGGTGAACAGCGTCCACAGCAGCACGGCGACCGTCGCCCCGACCGCGAGCCAGGTGTGGCCCGGCTGCCTGCGCCGGGGCGAGGCGCGGAACAGCACCGAGATCGACAGGACGGCGAGCAGGAAGCCGATCGGCCATCGCAGCCAGCCCCACAGCCGCTCCGTCGTGTCGCTCCAGCCGTAGGCGTGCGCCGCGGCCTCGCCGACCGCGCCGCCGCCGACCAGGATGACGAACCCGACGCTCATGAGGAGGCCCGCGGTGACGGCCATCAGCAGCGCCCTGCCGTACTTGGCCGCGAACGGGCGGTCGCGCTCGATGCCGTAGATGCGGTTGGCCCCGCGTTCGAACTGGCCCATGGCGGTGGTCAGCGACACCAGCGCGGTCAGCAGGCCGAGCCACAGGGCCAGCTTCCCTCCCACGCCCGAGGCGTGGTGGCTCTGGTCGAGGGTCTCCTGGATCACGCGCGAGCCCGCGCCGGGGGTCAGCCGCCGCAAGGTGAGCTCGAGGAGCCGGCCGAAGCGCTCCTGGTGCAGCACCGAGCTCAGGCCGACGACGGCGATCGCTCCCGGGATGATCGCGAGGCAGGTCTGGAAGGCGAGGGCGCGGGCGTTGCTCGTGCCGTCGCCATACCTGAACCGGACGTACGCGTCACGGATGAGGTGCCAGCCGCCGTACCGTCGCATGGCGGCGTAGGCGTCGTCGGCCGACAGCTCGTCGCCGCTCATGCTCCTGGTCTCCGGCACCGGGGTCGCGGTTCCCATGTCAGTCCCTCACAGGTCGGGGGGGTGGGGACCCGCCGGAGGCCGGGTCGCGGGCCGGCCTCCGGTGGGTCCCCGCCGGCCCACCGACTACCCCGATCACGACGATTGGAACGCCAGGCCTACCAGAAGATCCCCTGACCCCGGCCGCTGCTCACCGGTGACGCGCCGGAGGACCGGCCCGACCGGGCCGGTCCTCCGTGTTCACCGTTATGGGTAGTCCGCCGCCTTCGGGGTCAGAGGACGGCGCAGCCGACGCGTACGGGGACCTTGGCGGACCAGCGGCCGGAGATCACGTCCTGCGCCTGCGCGTAGGCGTTGGCCGGCTTGCCCCCGAAGGCGCAGTCGAACACGCCGGTCTTCTTGCCGAAGCTCCCCGCGACGTATCCGCTGTGCGCGCTCGCGGTCACCGTGCCGCTCCAGTAGACCTTGCCGCTGGTGTACCGGATGTAGAGCCTGACCTGCCCATGGTTGAAGTGGTCGCCGTTGATCTTGAGGCGCGGGATGTCGTCGACGGAGGTGCTGGTGGAGGTGCCGTCGCCGTTGTCCACCGGCGGGACGGTGTAACGGGTGATCCACAGCCTGGCCGAGACCTTGCGCTCGGCCGCCTTGCCGTTGTCGAGCTTGGCCTGCGCGCGGACGGCGGGGGTGACGCACACGTCGTCGCCGGTGAACGCCTCGCGCCACACGTAGCCCGTCGTGCAGGTGTGCGGGCCGTACGGGCCGGAGGTCCAGCGGGACGCCTTGGCGGCGTTGTCGGCGAGGGTCCGGGTGCGGGTCGCGGAGGTCACGCAGACGTGGTCGGTGGGGCCGGCCTCGCGCCAGACGTAGCCCTCGATACAGGTGTCCGGGCCGTAGTCGCCGCTCGCGGAGGCCGGACCGGCCATGAGGGTGACGGGGGCCGTGACGGCCAGACCGGAGATCGCGGCGGCGGCCAGACCGAGCAGGGTGCGCTTCATGACTGTCTCCTGGAAGTGCGGGGTGAGGGTGCTTCCCGGTCTGGCCGTCGCCGCCGGGGCGGTACACCTCAGTGATAGGCCCGCACGCCTGCACGCCTCTTGCCGCAGGCTTTCCGCAACCGCTGCAAGCCGCCCGCAAGCCCGCCGCCGCCCCGCCGCGATCCCGCCTCCCTGGAGGCCGGTGGAGACGGCGCGGCGCTCAGTAGGACTGGAGCTCGACGAGGTTGCCGTCGGGGTCGCGCAGGTGGGCGGTGCGGCAGGTCGGCCCCCATTCGGGCCGGTCGCCCGGCGGCACCACGACCCGGCCGCCGCACGCCGCCGCCACGGCCGCGGCGCGCTCGACGTCGGCCACGGTCAGGACCAGCATCGTCGCGCCGCCGGAGCCGTCGAGGCTGATGCCGGTCACGCGTTCCAGCATCGACCGGTCGAGCAGCGCCAGCACCGCCTCGGTTTCCCGGTCCCAGTTGGCGTACGGCCCGTCCTCGGCGCCCTTGACGAGCCGGGCCCCGGCGACGACGGTGAGCAGACCGTCGTAGAAGCGGAAGGCCTCGGCGAACCTGGAGGTGAGCACGCGGGGGTAGAGAGCGTCCATGAAAATCCTTGGGTAGCACCAATCATTGGCCTGCCCTATCCTGCTCCTTGTGAGTGAGGTGCCGCAACTTCCCCCCTCCCTGCTCGGCATCACCGCGTTCCTGCTGTCGAAGGTGGGCATCGCTGGTCGACGCCGTATGGGCGACCGTCTCCGCGCGCACGGCATCGGCCTGTGGGACATGGCCGTGCTCGCCGCGCTCCGCGACTTCGGCCCGGCGTCCCAGCGCGAGCTCGGCGCCCGGCTGGGCATCGACCCCAGCGACCTCGTGGCGGTGATGGACACGCTCGTGCCGCTGGGCCTGGTGGATCGCGAGCGCGACCCCGTGGACCGGCGGCGCTACCGGGTCGCGCTCAGCCCCGCGGGCCGGGCCACGCTGGAGGCGGCCCTGCGCGAGGCCGGGGAGGTGCGCGACGACCTGCTGGCCGCGCTCGACGAGGACGAGCGGGCGACCCTGCACGCGCTGGTCAGGAAGGCGTACGCCGGGCTGGAGCCGCGAGCGCGGGCCTGACGGGCCTCGGGCGGGCGTCGCCGAGCGGTCTCAGCCGGCGGTGAGCCAGACGTAGCCGGCGAAGCGCCCGGTGCGCTGTTCCCGCCGGTAGGAGTAGAGGTCGTCCGTCTCGATCGTGCAGCGGTCGTCGTGCCGGACGTCGGCCACGCCGGCCCGGGCGAGCTGGGCCGCGATCCCCGCCCTGATGTCGAGCGCGGGCGTGCCCCGCCGGGTGCGCGACCAGGTCTCGGGCACGCGGGCGGCGACGCGCTCGCGCAGGTCCTCCGGCACCTCGTAGCACCGCCCGCACGCCGACGGCCCGATCACCGCGACCATCCGCTCCGGCTCGGCCCCCCGGGCCGCCATCGCCTCGACCAGGGCGGGGACCACGCCCGCCTCGGTGCCCGGCCGTCCCGAGTGCGCGCCGCCGACCAGACCGGCCACCGGGTCGGCCACCAGCACGGGCGCGCAGTCGGCCACCAGGACCGCCAGGCCGAGCCCGGGACGGTCGGTGAACACCCCGTCCAGCGCGGGCGGGTCGTCCCCGAACGGCCGTGCGGCGTAGGCGACGTCGGTCCCGTGGACCTGGCGCATGAACACCACCTGGTCGAGCCCGAACTCCGCGGCCGTCTTCGCCCGGTTCTCGGCGACCGCCGCGGGGTCGTCCCCCACCGCCCCGCCGAGGTTGCGCGTGCCGTACGGTCCGGCGCTCACGCCGCCGTGCCGGTCGGTGAAGGCCATCCGTATCCGGTCGATCGCAATCACCCGATTAGCGTACGGCCAGGGAAAGGAGCGTGAGATGCGCGCGGTGGTGTACGAGGAGTTCGGCGGGCGGGCCGAGGTGCGCGAGGTGGCGGACCCGGTGGCGCCGCCGGACGGCGTGGTGATCAGGGTCGAGGCGACCGGGATGTGCCGCAGCGACTGGCACGGGTGGATGGGCCACGACGCGGACATCACCGTCCTGCCGCACGTGCCCGGGCACGAGCTGGCGGGCGTGGTGCACGCGGCCGGGCCGGGCGTGTCCGGCTGGCGGCCCGGCGACCGGGTCATGGTGCCGTTCATCTGCGCCTGCGGGAGCTGCCGCGAATGCGCCGCCGGCGACCAGCAGGTGTGCGAGCGCCAGACGCAGCCCGGCTTCACCCACTGGGGGTCGTTCGCCGAGCTCGTCGCGATCGACCACGCCGACGTGAACCTCGTGCGGCTGCCCGACGGCATGGCGTTCGCCACGGCGGCGAGCCTGGGCTGCCGCTTCGCCACCGCGTTCCGGGCCGTCGTCGAGCAGGGGCGGGTCCGGGCGGGCCGGTGGCTCGCCGTGCACGGCTGCGGCGGGGTCGGGCTGTCGGCCGTGATGATCGGCGCCGCCGTGGGCGCGCGGGTGGTCGCGGTGGACCTGTCCCCCGCCGCGCTGGATCTGGCCGAGCGCTTCGGCGCGGCCGAGTGCGTCCTGCTCGGCGAGGGCGGCTCCCCCGAGGAGGCGGCCGCACGGGTCAGGGCGGCCACCGGCGGCGCCGGCGCCGACGTCTCCCTCGACGCGCTGGGCGCCGCCGCGACCTGCGCCACGTCGATCGGCGGCCTGCGCAGGCGGGGCCGCCACGTGCAGGTGGGCCTGCTCCCCGGGGAGACCTCCCTGCCGATGGGCCGGGTGATCGCGCACGAGCTGGAGATCGTGGGCAGCCACGGCATGGCCGCCCACGCCTATCCCCCGATGCTGGAGCTGATCGCGGCGGGCGTGCTCCGCCCCGACCTGTTGGTCACCCGCACCATCGGTCTCGACGACGCGCCGGACGCGCTGACCCGGCCGGGCGCGTCCGCCGGCGTCACCATGATCATCCCTGGCGGGTGAGCGACGCGTAGAGCTCGTGGGTGCGCTCGGCGATCCGCCGCCAGGAGAAGTGCTGGATCGCCCGCGCCCGCCCGGCCTCGCCCATCGCGGCGGCCAGGCGCGGATCGCCGAGCACCGTGTTCACCCGCTCGGCCAGCGCGGCGGCGAACGCCTCGGGGTCGTGCGGCTCGCCGTCCCCGCCCTGGTCGATCGGGACGAGCAGGCCCGTCTCGCCGTCGGCGACGACCTCGGGGATGCCTCCGGTCGCGGTCGCCACGACGGCGGTCTCGCACGCCATCGCCTCCAGGTTCACGATGCCCATGGGCTCGTAGACCGAGGGACAGACGAACACGGTGGCGTGCGTGAGGATCTGGATCACCTCGGGCCTGGGCAGCATCTCGGAGATCCACACCACGCCCTTGCGGGAGGCCGACAGCTCGCGCACGAGCGCGGTGACCTCCTCGGCGATCTCCGGCGTGTCGGGCGCGCCGGCGCACAGCACGAGCTGCGCCGCCGGGTCGAACGAGCGGGCCGCGTGGAGCAGGTGCACCAGGCCCTTCTGCCGGGTGATCCGCCCCACGAAGACGACGTACGGCACGGCCGGGTCGATGCCGTGCCGCACCAGCGCCTCGGTGCCCCGGGAGGGCGCGTACTCCTCGGTGTCGATGCCGTTGTGGATCACCCGTACGCGCTCGGCGGGGATCTCGGGGTAGGCCGTGAGCACGTCGCGGCGCATGCCCTCGGACACCGCGATGATCGCGTCGGCCGACTCCAGCGCGGTCCGCTCCGCCCACGACGACAGCGTGTAGCCGCCGCCGAGCTGCTCGGCCTTCCACGGCCGCAGCGGCTCCAGGCTGTGGGTGGTGGCGACGTGCGGCACGCCGTAGAGCATCTTGGCGACGTGGCCGGCGAAGTTCGCGTACCAGGTGTGGCTGTGCACGACGTCGGCGCCCTCGCAGCCGGCGGCCATCTCGACGTCGACGCCGAGCACCTGCAGGGCGGCGTTCGCGCCCGACAGCCCCCCGGGGACCGCGTAGGCCCGCACCCCGGGCTCGTCGCGCGGGGCGCCGAAGCAGCGAACGCGCACGTCGGCCAGCCGGCGGAGCTCCCGGGCGAGGTACTCGACATGGACTCCGGCGCCGCCGTACACCTCGGGCGGATACTCACGGCTCAGCAGATCGACACGCATACGAGTGAGCTTAGAGTCCCCGATCCGCACTGTTTGCCGGTGTCCCTGGTGTTTGTTAGCCATTTCGCGGGTTAAGGTCCTGCCTATGAAGGTCCTGGCGATCGTGCTCGCTGGTGGTGAGGGCAAGCGGCTGATGCCGCTGACCGCGGACCGGGCCAAGCCCGCCGTGCCCTTCGGGGGTATCTACCGGCTCATCGACTTCGTGTTGTCGAATCTGGCCAACGCGCACTACTGGCAGATCGTGGTGCTGACGCAGTACAAGAACCACAGCCTGGACCGGCACATCTCCCGGACGTGGCGGCTGTCGTCGATGCTCGGCAACTACGTGACCCCGGTGCCCGCGCAGCAGCGGCTCGGGCCGCGCTGGTTCGCCGGATCGGCCGACGCGCTGTTCCAGAACCTGAACCTGATCTACGACGAGCTGCCCGACCATGTGATCGTCTTCGGCGCGGACCACATCTACCGGATGGATCCCCGCCAGATGGTCGACCAGCACATCGACTCGGGCGCGGACGTGACCGTCGCCGCGATCCGCCAGCCGCTCGAACTGGCCGACCAGTTCGGGGTGATCGAGGCGGACCCCTCCGGCCGCCGGATCGTCGCGTTCCGCGAGAAGCCGAAGGACGCGGTGGGGCTGCCCGACGCCCCCGACCAGATCTTCGCCTCGATGGGCAACTACGTCTTCAAGACCCAGGCGCTGATCGAGGCCCTGCGCGAGGACGCCCTCGACCCCAGCAGCAAGCACGACCTCGGCGGCAACATCATCCCGATGTTCGTCAAGAGCGGCGGCGCCGAGGTGTACGACTTCGCGGACAACGTGGTGCCCGGCTCCACCGAGCGCGACCGGGGCTACTGGCGCGACGTGGGGACGCTCGACGCCTACTACGAGGCCAACATGGACCTCATCTCGGTGCAGCCGGTCTTCAACCTCTACAACGACCGGTGGCCGATCTACACGGGCAACGACCCGCTGCCGCCGGCGAAGTTCGTGCACAACGAGGGCGACCGGGTGGGGCACGCGCTGGAGTCGCTCGTGTCGCCCGGGGTCATCGTGTCGGGCGGCACGGCGTTGCGCTCGATCCTGTCCCCCGGTGTGGTGCTGCACTCCCACTCGCACGTCGAGGACTCGGTGCTGATGGGCTCGGTCAAGGTCGGCAGGGGCGCGATCGTCCGCAAGGCCATCATCGACAAGAACGTGGTGATCCCCGACGGCGCCCGGATCGGCTTCGACCTGGAGTACGACCGCCAGCGGTTCGCGGTGACCCGCAGCGGTGTCGTCGTCATCGGGAAGAACGAGATCATCGACCGCTGAGCCGTGCGGGCGCGTCCGCCCCGCGCCGGTCGTGAGCCGTGGGCAGGCGGCCCGCCCTCTCCCGCATCCTCCCGGAGCGCGGCAAGATGTGCGAATGGATCTCGACATCAGCGCGGTCTGTGATGCGTTCGGCCTCGGCCTGGCGGTGACGCGAGGGCTGCGGGTGGCCGGCTACTACCACAACGAGGTGTGGCGGCTCGACACGATCACCGGCGCGTACGCCGTGAAGCGGCTGCCGCCGTCGGCCGCGCCCGCCGTGGAGATCGAGGTCTCCGCCTGGCGGGCGGGCATCCCGGTGCCCGAGCCGGTCCCGTCGCCCGCGACAGGAGCGTACGTCGTCCCCATCGGGGACGGCGCGGTGCGGGTGCACCGCTGGCTCGACGGGAAGGCGCCCGCCCTCGGCGATCTCAGCCCCGAGCTGTCGGCCGCGATGGGCGAGCTGGTGGCCGCCGTCCACACGGCCGGTCGCGGCATCGCTCCGCAGGAACCACCGCGGGCGGACCCCTCCGGACGAGCGGCCACGGATGCCGCGTCCGGACCGGCCGGCCTCGCGGCCGCGACCGCGCGACCGGCCGGGGTGGGCACCCTGACCATGTCCCACGGCGACCTGCACCCGAAGAACGCCCTGCTCCGGTTCGACGGCAGCCTGGCGATCATCGACTGGGACACCGCCGGTCCGTACGTCGCCGAGCAGGAGGCCGCGGGCATGGCCCTCGACTGGGCGGCCCGCCTCGACGGGAGCGTCGACGTCGACCGGTTCGACGCCGCCGTGTACGGCTACCGCAAAGCCGGCGGCGACATCCCGGCGGAGCCCTGGGTCTTCGGCGGCTGGGTGCGCGGCTATCTGGCCTTCCTCGACGGAGCCGGGCGGAACGAGCCCACCGGCACGCTCGCCCGGCTCCGCTGGGTCGAGGCCAACCTCGACGCGCTGACCCGGCGCCTCTAGACGGCGGCGCGACGCCGGATGGCCTCGACCCCGACGAGGTCGTCGGGCAGCGCGTCCGGCGTCTCGGTGTCGAGGCGGGCCAGCCGCCTCACCCGCAGGGCGCCGGCCGCCACGAGGAGCATGCCCAGCGCGCACACCAGATAGAGGAAGGCGATCCCGCGGCCGGGGCCCACCCCGATCAGGGCGCCCACGGTCGGGGCGAGCGCCCCTCCCGGGGCCAGCATCGGGTCGAACAGCGCGGCGCCGAGCGGGGCGACCAGGCCGATGCCGACGGGCAGCGTCGACCAGGCGACCAGCGTGTTGAGCGCGAAGACCCGCCCATGGAACCGCGCGGGCACCTTGATCTGCACGATCGTGACGTAGATGCCGTTCATCAGCGTGAGGAAGTAGCTCAGCGCGAACGCCCCTGCGCCGACCACGGCAAGCGACGGGGCGAGGCCGGTGACGGCGCCGCCTGCCGCGATGGCCACGGCGAAGGCGAGCACCGCGCGGAACCGCCCGCGGCGCGGACCGCCCCACAGCGACATGGTCAGCCCGCCGAGCATGACGCCGAGCCCCGACACCAGCGAGATCACGCTGACGTCCTCGAGCGTGGCGAAGGAGAGCACCAGCGGCGAGACCAGCAGGAGCAGCGGGGACAGGAACACGTTGAGCACGGCGAAGAACACCAGCGTCGAGCGCAGGCCCCGGTCGTGCCACGTGTACGTGAAGCCCTTGGCGATCTCCGTGCCCAGCGGCTCGCGCGGCCGCCAGGGAAGCGTGTCGGGGAAGCGGACCAGCAGCACCGTGACGATGGCGAACGCGTAACTCGCCACGTCGATCGCCACGATGCCGCCGAGCCCGATCCAGGCCAGCAACCCGGCCGCGACGAGGGGGACGACGAGCTGCGCGACACCGTTGGTCATCTGGGTGACGCCGATGGCGTGACCGAGATAGTGCTTGGGGACGAGTTGCGGCACCGCCGACTGGTAGGCCAGCCGTTGGAAGCTCGTCGCCATCGACAGGCTGACGATCAGCAGGTAGATCTGCCAGATCCGTACGTCGCCGAACAGGAGCAGCCCGGCCAGCACGGCCTGGATCCCGACCGAGGCGCAGTCGGCGAACAGCATCACGCGCCGCCGGTCCGCCCGGTCCACGATCGCCCCGGCCAGCGGGGAGATCAGCAGCCCGGCCAGGTTGAGCACGGCCAGCGTGGAGAACTGCCCGATCGAACCGGAGTCCATGAGCACGGTCAGCGGCAGGGCCCACCCGGTGAGCGCCGAGCCGATCATCGAGAGCTGCTGCCCGGCGGAGATCGTCAGGAAGCGGCCCATGCTGGGCCGCACCCCCTGCTTGTCGGACCCGGGCGGGGCGGACCCGCGCGAGACCGCCTGCACCCACCACGAGGGGTTCCCCGAGCGGTCGGAGACCTCCATGTGGGTGTGGGTGCGCAGGGCGGCGGCCAGTTCCTCCGCGCGGTAGCGCAGGAAGTAGTGGCCGCCCTCGTCGAGCACGACCAGCGCCGTCACGTCGGTGAGGAAGCCCCACTCGCGGTAGCGCTCCGCGTAGAAGTCGGTGGCGGGGTCGCGCTCGCCGATCACCGAGATGATCGGAGCGCGTAGCCGTGGCCGGTCCGGCGCGTCGAACAGCCCGGTGAAGTACTTCTCCGCGGCCTTGGAATCGTGGCGCATCGTACGGATGATGCGGTCGGCCACGCCGGGATCGAGCTCCTCGAGGTCCACCCCACGGGCCTTGAGGCGGTTGATGTCGGTCTGACTGCTCCGGAGGCGGTCGAACTCCCCGATCCTCGACAGCGCCCGCATGAGCCCGCGCGGCCGGGCGAACGGGAAGATCGCCCCGACGTAGACGGCGTCCACCGCACGGCCCGCCGCCTCGGCCCTGGCGGCCAGCTCGACCGCGAGCGCGGCGCCGACCCCGCAGTGGCCGTAGATCACCAGGGGGCCCTCGATGGCGAGGATCTCCTCGGTGGCGCGGGCGGCCAGCTCGGCGAACTCCATCGGCTCCTCGTCCAGGCCCACGTCGTGGCCGGGGATCGCGAGCGCGTACAGCGCCTGGTCGGCCGGCAGGGCGTCGGCCAGCGGCTGGTAGACCACGGCGCTGCCCGACCCGTACGGCACGCACACGTAGGTGACGCTCGCCGTGCGTGCCGGGGTGAGCCGCTGGAGCAGCGGGCGCGGGCCGTCCTCGCCGGAGCCGGCGTAGGCCGCCAGTTCGCGCACGGTCCGGTAGGTGAAGACGTCCACCAGCCCCACCTGCGCCGACCCGGCCGGGAGCGCCCTGCGGAGCTTCGCGACGACCTGGACGGCGAGCAGCGAGTGGCCGCCGAGATCGAAGAAGTCGTCGTCGGCCCCGATCCGCTCGGCCGCCAGCACGTCGGCCCAGACGGCCGCGACGGCCCGCTCGATCTCGGTCTCCGGCGCGGCGTACGGCACGTCGGCCTGGACCTGCGGGACGGGCAGGGCGGCCCGGTCGAGCTTGCCGTTCGGCGTGAGCGGAAGGGCGTCGAGCGGGACGAACATCGACGGCAGCATGTACTCCGGCAGCGTGCCCCTGATCGCCGCGCGCACCTGGGCCGGCTCGGGCACGGCGTCGCCCGTGAGGTAGGCGACCAGCCGGGGGTCGCCGGGCACGTCCTCGCGGACGATCACCGCGGCGTCCCGCACACCGGCCTTCTCACGGAGCACGGCCTCGATCTCGCCGAGCTCGATGCGCAGGCCGCGCAGCTTGACCTGGCCGTCGAGGCGGCCCAGGAACTCGATCGTGCCGTCCGGCAGCCAGCGGGCCGCGTCACCGGTGCGGTAGCGGCCGCCGGCGAACCGCTCGGCGGTCAGCTCCGGGCGGGCGTGGTAGCCGAGGGCGACGCCCACGCCGCCGATGTACAGCTCGCCGGGCACCCCCACGGGCACGGGCTCGCCATGGCGGTCGAGGACGTGCAGCGTGATGTTCTGGATGGGCGAGCCGATCGGCACCCTCGCCCGGCCCGCCAGCGCGGACGGTGTGCACTGCCAGGCGGAGACGTCGACGGCCGCCTCGGTGGGGCCGTACAGGTTGTGCAGTTCGGCCGGGAGCGTGCGCAGGCAGCGCTCGGCCAGGTCGACGGGCAGTTCCTCCCCGCTGCACACGATGACGCGCGGCGAGGTGCAGGTCTCCACGCCCTCTTCGGCGAGGAACGCGCCGAGCATGGACGGCACGAAGTGCAGGACGGTCACCCGCTCGGCGTTGACCAGGTCACGCAGGTACGCGGGGTCGCGGTGGCCTCCGGGCTCGGCCAGCACAAGCCGCGCACCGGTGAGCAGGGGCCAGAAGAACTCCCACACCGAGACGTCGAACCCGGCCGGTGTCTTCTGCAGCACCACGTCGGCGTCGGTGAGCCGGAACCGTTTCTGCATCCAGTCGAGCCGGTTGACGATGCCGCGGTGGCTGTTGGGCACGCCCTTCGGCCGGCCGGTGGAGCCGGAGGTGTAGATCATGTACGCGGCCGTGCCGGGCCCGCCCCTCACCTCGGGCGCGGTCGCGGGCAGCCCGTCCCATACGGCGTCCAGGTCGAGCGGCAGGATGACGGCGCCGCCGGTGGCCAGCCGCTCGGCCAGGTCCTGCTGGGTGAGCACGACGGGCGCGCCCGAGTCCGACAGCATGAACGCCAGCCGGTCGGCGGGGTAGCCGGGGTCGAGCGGCACGTACGCCGCGCCGCTCTTGAGCACGCCGAGCAGTGCGGCGACCAGGTCGAGCGAGCGTTCGGCGCAGACCGCGACCAGACCGCCCGGCGCCACGCCGAGCCCCACGAGGCGGTGCGCGATCCGGTTGGCCCGCTCGTCGAGCTGCCGGTAGGTCCACGACCGCCCGGCGAAGGTCACCGCGACGGCCTCGGGGGTGCGGGCGACCTGCTCCTCGATCAGGCCGTGCAGCGTGGCCGTGTCCGGGTAGTCCGCGCCGGTCGCGTTCCACCCGGCGATCAGCGCGTCGTCGCCCGTCAGCGGCAGCCGGCTGATCGGGACGTGCGGGTCGCGCACGATCGCGCGCAGCAGGTCCTCGAACTGCCCGGCCATCCGGGCGATCGTGCTCTCGCGGAACAGCTCGGGCCGGTAGGTGAACGCGCAGTGCAGGCCCCCCTCGTCGGTGGGCACGGCGTACAGCTCCACGTCGTGCCTGGTCGACGTGGGGGCCAGCGCGAGGACCTCGGTCCCGTCGCCGGGGGCGAACTCGTGCAGCGTGCAGATCGTGTCGATCAGGGGCGGCCTGCTGGTGTCCCGCGGCACGCCCAGGGCGTCGACGAGCTGGGCGAAGGACAGTTCCTCGTGATCGAGCGCGGCGAGGACCGTGCCCCTGGTCCGGGCGAGCAACTCGGCGAACGTGGGCTCGCCGTCCAGCCGGGCCCGTATCGCCAGCACGTTGACGAACATGCCCACGACGTCCTCGAACTCCGGTCTGTTCCGCCCGGCCACCGGCACGCCGACGGCGAAGTCGTCCTGGCCGGTCAGCCGGGAGAGCAGGACCTGGTAGGCGGCCAGCAGGGTCATGAACGTGCTCGCGCCGTGGTCCCGGCTCAGCGCGGCGACGCCCTCCACCAGATCCGGCGCGAGGGAGCGTACGTGGGTCGCGCCGTCGAGTGTCTGAAGCGCCGGACGGGGCCGGTCCGTGAGGAGTTCGAGGCGCGGCAGCCCGGCCAGCTCCCCGCACCAGTAGTCCAGCTCGCGGTCGGGAGACCGCTCACGCTGCCACGCGGCGACGTCGCCGAAGCGCACGGCGGGCGCGGGCGGCTCCTCGCCGCGGCAGAGCGCGAGCAGGTCGCGCATGAGCAGGTGCAACGACTGGCCGTCGGCCACGATGTGGTGCACCAGCAGGGCGACGATGTGCTCGTCCTCGCCCTTGCCGACGACGACGCACTTGAGCAGCGGTCCCCGGGCGAGGTCCAGCGGGATGGCGCTCTCGGCGCCGATGAGCGCGATCGCCTCCTCGTCCGTGACCGCCGTGGTGCGGTTCAGCGGCACCTCCGCCGTGTCCACGACGTGGACGGCTGGCCTGCCCTCCTCGGTCGCCGGGAACCGCTGGCGCAGGCCCTCGTGCCGGGCCGGCAGCGCGGCGAGCGCGCGGGTCAGCCGGTCCTCGTCCAGCGGCTCGCGTATCCGTACGGCGAGCACCAGGGTGTAGGTGGTGGTGCCCGGCGTGAACTGCTCCATGAACCACAACGGCTCCTGGGCCGGGGACATCGGGGGTTCGACGCCCTCCGGGCGCCGGGGGATGGGATCGCGTGCGGAGCGGGCCCGCAGCCTGCGTCGGAGCAGTTCTCGCTTGGCGTCTGACAGGTCAGCCACAGACATGTGACACGGCCCTTCGATGGCGTACAGCGGACAGTCACGCACGCAGGGAGACGAGCTTGATTCCCGGTCGGTGATCAAGGCGTTGTCCGTCACTGTACGGCTGCGGCACCGTGCCCGGCGTAGGCAGTGGTGGTCAGAGCGGTTTCCGGTGACGACCGGCGCTCGCCGCACGTCCCGTCACTGAAACTTTCACCCGGCGGGACCTCCGGCCACACGAGCCGAGCCCGTCGGCGCCCGCGCGGCAACCGCTGAAACCCAGGGCTCAGCGTGGGGCTGCGTCATGGGCCCTGCGTCATGGGCCCTGCGTCATGGGCCCTGCGTCATGGGCCCTGCGTCATGCGCCCAGCGTCATGGGCCCTGCGTCGGTGGGCCCGCTCAGCGGCCGTTGATCCGCCACATGGGCTCGACCACGGTCCACTGGGCCTCCCACACCCCGCGGGCCCGGCGCTGGTTGACCAGGCGGGTGCAGGTGACCAGCAGCGCGAGGATCGCGGCGGCGGCCAGCGGCACGCCCGTGCCGACGGTCAGCGCGGCGACCACCGTGGTCTCCCGGTCCTGTGGCCGAGGTGCGATCACGCCTTGGTCGTCGGTCCAGATGCGCACCGTCTCGCCCGCCCGCCTGCTGGGGGGGACCTCGATGACCCCGGCCTTCGCCGTGCCGTCGGGGGCCACCCAGGCGGCCTGGGCGTGCCCGACCGCCGCTCCGGCCACCGACAGCCGGGGCGCCGTCACGTCACCTGTCAGCGTGGCGACGACCTGATGCCGGTCGCGCGCCTGCTGGGCCTCGGTCCTCAGGCCCTTGCCGTACTCGCGGATGCCGAGCATCACGCCGAGCACGATCGCGACCACGACTCCCAGCACCGCGGCAAGCCGGACCACCGCTTCGACCCGGTCACACCGGCGCCGAAGCGGATTCCTGTCCAGTCCCAGCCAGCGAGCGAACCTGGCGAATAGATTCTGCGACATCTCACACCTCACAGGGTCATTACCACTGCGAGTCCCGTTTATGCCTATTTTGCATCCCAAGAGAATCCAGGGGAACGCCCCTCCCGATATGCCCGGACACCTTCGGCCAATTCGCCGCTCTCTCGCGCCTCCCGCTGCCAGGCGCGCACCTCGGCCTCCCCGGCCCGGCCGTCGATGATCTGCTTGGCGGCCGTCAGCGTGAGCCGGGACCTGCCGGCCATCGTGGCCGCCAGGCCGTACACGCGCTCGCGCAGCTCCTCCGGCGGGCACACCTCGTCGACGAGGCCGGTGCGTACGGCGTGATCTGCGGTGATGAGCTCGGCCGAGAAGAGCAGGAGCTTCGCCGTGGCGGGCCCGGCGATCTCCGCGAGCCGCCGCGTGGAGCTGAGCGGGTAGACGATTCCGAGCTTGGCCGGGGTGACGCCGAAGCGGGCCCCGGCCGCCGCGACGCGCAGGTCGCAGGCGAGCGCGAGCTGGCATCCGCCGCCGACGCAGTATCCCTCGATCATCGCGATCACGGGTTTGGCAAAGGTCACCAGCGCGTGCTCGGCGACAACGGTGAGACCGGTGTCATCGTCTTTATCGCCAAGCTCATGAATTTCCGAAATATCGGCACCAGAACAGAAAGTTCCCCCGGCTCCGGTAAGGACGAGGACGCGTACCTTCGGGTCCGCGGCGAGATCCGCCAGGATTCCCGGCAGGGCCCGCCACATGGCCGCGGTCACGGCGTTGCGCTTGGCCGGCCGGTTGAGGGTGAGGGTGGCGACGTGCTCCTCGATGGTCAGTTCGAACCCGTCGGTAACTTCCATTCCTCGATTGTGCAGGCCGCCCGCACGGCTCCTCCGGCAGGGTCCCGGCCCTGATGGCATAATCGCCGCGCAACGGGATGATCCCGTACGCATGACCCCCAAGGAGTCTCTGGGTGTTCGGGATCCTCCGGCCGTGTGCCCGCCACTCCTGCCCGTCCGTCCACGAAGCCTGGCGCGCGCACCTGTGCGGGCTCTGCCTGACGTTGCGGGACCGGCACGGGCAGCTGGCCCGCATGGCGACCAACTACGACGGCCTCATCCTGTCCGTGCTGACCGAGGCCCAATCACGGGCCCGGCCCGAGGCCGGGGGCGGGCCGAACCGGCGCACCGCCGGGCCCTGCGCGCTGCGCGGCTTCCGCTCCGCGGAGGTGGTGCGGTCGGACGACCGGGGCGCCCGCCTGGCCGCCGTGGTCTCCCTGGCCCTCGCCGCCGGCAAGATCCGCGACCACGCGTCCGACGGCGACGGGATCGCGGCCCGGCGCGTGGCCGGCGTCCCGATGCGCGCGACGGCGACCTCCTGGGCCGCCGCCGCCCGGCGCGGCGCGGAGTCGATCGGCTTCGACACGACCGTCCTGACCGAGGTCTCCACCCGCCAGGCGCTGCTGGAGGCGTCCCCCGGGCGCGCCCTGCTGGAGGTCACCGAACCCACCGAGACCGCCGTTGCCGCGGCGTTCGCGCACACGGCGGTGCTCGCGGAGCGGCCGGGCAACGCCGAGAGCCTGCGCGAGGCCGGGCGCTTCTTCGGCCGCGTCGCGCACGTGATCGACGCGGTGGAGGACCTCGCCGAGGACCGGGCGCGCGGGGCGTACAACCCCCTCGACGCGACCGGCACCTCGCCCGCCCAGGCGCGGCGCGTGTGCGAGGAGGCGCTGCACGGGCTGCGCCTCGCCGTACGCGACCTCGATCTGGAGGATCGGCACCTGGTCGAGGCGCTCCTGTGCGGCGAGACCCGGCGTGCCGTCGACCGGGCGTTCGGGACGCGCGCCCACGGCGCCGCCTGCGCGACGCGCCGCGCGCCGGCCGGGGAGTCCCCCACGGCCCCGCCCGACGCCCCGCCGGAACCCCCCGGACAGCCCGGACAGCCCGGACAGCCGCCGGGCGTACTCCCGGGGATCGCGCTGACGGCCGCCGCCGGGGCGGCGATCTTCCTGACCTGCGGGCTCTACCGCCCCCCGTGGAGCACCTACCGGAACGCGCCGTGGCACGAGCGCTGCTTCTGCGACCGATGCGACTGCTGCCCCGACTGCTCGGGGTGCTGCGACGCCTGCTCGGCCTGCTCCGACTGCTGCTCCGGCGACGGCTGCTGCGGAGACGGCTGCTGCTGCGGGGACGGCTGCTGCTGCGACTGCGGCGCCTAGCCGTGGCCGCTGCCGGCTGCGACTGTGGCTGTGCCTGCGGCTGCGGCTGCGGCTGCGGCGCTCACGCGGGCGCGGTCCGGCCGGCCGCTCCCGGGAGCCGGTCGTAGGGGACCGCGTGGCTCGTCCGGCCGCGGAATCCGGTGGTGGTCGTCGCGGTGAACAGGGAGTTGAGCAGCGCCTCCTCGACCGCGTCCATGACCCCGGCGAAGACGGGGTTCAGCGCCTCGTCGGGCACGGGCGGAAGCCGCGGCGGCGCCGTGCTGAAGGCGATCGCGTAGTCGCCGCTGCCATGGGAGTACGACGCGCCCACCCGGCCCATCGCGAAGACCGCCCGGCGGGCGAGGCGGCCGAGCCGGCGCGCGTCGAGCGGCGCGTCGGTGGCCACCACGATCATGCAGGAGCCGCCGGCCTGCCCGTGCCGGACGGCCCCCGGGATGAGCTCGCCGACCGGCATCGGGACCCCGCGGACGGTCAGCACGCCGCCGAAGTTGGCCTGGACGAGCACGCCGACCGTGACCGGAGCCCCGTCCGCCACCTGCCGCCGGGAGGAGGTGCCGATGCCGGCCTTGAACCCCAGGGCCGTCGTCCCGGTCCCCGCTCCCACGCAGCCCTCCGCGGGCAGCCCGCCGGACGCGCCCTCCAGCGCGTCGAGAACATGCCGTCCGGTGATCGGGCGGCGCCGGATGTCGGACAGGAAGCCGTCGTTGGTCTCCCCCACCAGGGGATTGAAGGAGAGCCCGTCCGGGCGGCGGTCCATCAGATAGGTGAGCAGCGCGTCGGCGGCCCGGAACACCGACAACGTGGCGGTCAGGACGACGGGTGACTCCAGCACGCCGAGTTCGTCGACCTGGGTCGAGCCGACCAGCTTGCCGTACCCGTTGCCGGCGTAGACGGCCGCGGGCAGCCACCGGCGCCCGGCGATCAGCTGCCGCGGGACGACGGCGGTGACCCCGGTGTGGAGGCCGGCGCCGTCGTCGATCGTGGTGTGACCCACCAGGACCCCGTCGACGTCGGTGATCGCGTTCAGCGGCCCGGTCGGCGACGCGCCGACGACGACGCCCAGCGAGCGCGCCCGCACGCGCCCGTTCGGATGGTTGTCCATGTCGCTCCGTCCTCCTCGCTGTCACGCTCCGCGCGGTACGAGGGCCGGTCCCCCTTCGAAGATCGGCGATATCGTCGCCCCATGGGAAGATCACGGCCCCCCTTCCGCCGGCTCACCCCCGCCGAACGACGGCTGTGGGACGCCTACCCCACCGGCGCCTGGGTCGACCTCCGCCACGGCCGCGAGACGGACTCCTCCTCCGGCGGCTCATGGGGCCGCTCCCGGATGGTCCGGGCCGAGGTGATCTCCGCTCTGCTGCTCGACCGGACCGCCGGCGGATCGTCCTCGGTGCCGGGGGTCCGGCTCGCCGGGGCCCGGATCGTCGGCGACCTCAACCTGTCCGACGCCACGATCGAGACGAAGGTCCACCTGCTCGACTGCCACATCGCCGGGACGGTCTCGCTCGCCGACGCCAAGACCAGAGGCGTACGGCTGCGGCGCTGCGACGTCCTCCACTTCCGCGCCAGCCGGGCCACGGTCGACGGGCTCCTCGACCTCGACGGATCGGTCGTCCACGCGGGGGTGCGCCTGGACAACGCCCACGTGACCGGGCAGCTCCGGCTCTCCGGCACCCGGTTGGGCACCCCCGGCGCCATGCCGTACCGATCGCCGGCGGCGCCCCCGTGGGAGCTGGGCGGCTGGAACGGCCCGGAGGGATCGGAGGAGCCGCGGACCTGGGAGTCGGTCGCGCTGTGGGCCGGCGGGCTCGTGGTGGACGGCAGCGCCTTCCTGCGCGACATGCGGGCCACCGGCGGGCTGCGGCTGATCGGCGCACGCTTCTCCAGCGGGCTCTACCTCGAGGGCGCCGTCGTCAGGGGGGACGGCACCCCCGCCGTCCACGCCGACCACCTGCAGGCCGCCGCGGCCGAACTCGGCGCGGGGTTCACCGCCGACGGCACCGTACGGCTGCGCGGCGCGCGCATCGGCGGGGTCCTGTCGTTCCACGGCGCGGTGCTGCGCGCGCCGGACCGGGTGCTGCACCTGAGCCACATGCAGGCCGACGAGCTCATCCTGCTGCCCGAGTCGATCGAGGGCGAGGTCAACCTCGGCTACTCCCGCCTGGGGGTGTTGTTCGACCGCCCGGAGAGTTACCCGGGCCACGTCCGGCTCAACGGGCTGACGTACGAGTCGCTGCGCGGGCCCGCGACCCTCGCGGACCGGCTCTCCTGGCTGCGGCGCGACCCCGGAGGCTACCTGCCCCAGCCGTACGAGCAGCTGGCGGCCTACTGCCGCCGCATCGGGCACGAGCCGGACGCGCGCCGGGTGCTGCTGGCCCGGCAGCGGGCGCGGCGGCGGACGCTGCGGCTGCCCGGGCGGCTGTGGGGCCGTCTGCTCGACGGGCTCGTCGGGTACGGCTACCGGCCCTGGCTCGCCGGCCTGTGGGCCGTGCTGCTCCTCGCCACGGGCACGGCGATCTTCACGCAGTGGCCCCCACACCAGATCGGGCTGGACGAGTCGCGCCACTTCAACGCGTTCGTCTACACGCTCGACCTGCTCGTCCCGGTGAGCGTGTTCGAGCAGCGGGGCGCCTGGGAGCCGGCCGGATGGACCCAGTGGCTGGCGAACGGGCTCGTCGCGGCCGGATGGATCCTCGCGACCGCGCTCATCGCGGGCGCGAGCAGGCTCCTGCGCCCGTCCAGCACCCCCTGACGCGCCGCCGGTCCCACGGGCCCGGTTCGAGAGGCCGGACGAGGCGCTCAGCGAGCCGGGGTTTCGAGGCGCAGGCGCGGCAGGCTCTCGGGGTACTTCTCGCGGATGAACTTCACCAGGTGCTCCCGGATGTCGCAGCGCAGGTCGAAGGCGCTCGCCGAGTCGGCCGCGCTCATCAGCGCGCGCAGCTCGACCAGCCCCTCCGGGGTGATGTCGGTGACCTGCAGCGTCCAGTCCTTCTGGTCCCACAGCGGGTTGTCGCGCAGCGCCCGGTAGAGCTCGGTGCGGACCTCCTCGACGGGGATCGACCAGTCCACGCGGAGGTAGACGCTGCCGAGGATGCGGCTCTCGTGGCGCGTCCAGTTCTCGAAGGGGTTGCCGGTGAAGTAGGACACCGGCAGGATGAGCCGCCGCTCGTCCCACAGGCGCAGCGCCACGTAGGTGAGCGTCAGCTCCTCGATCCGGCCCCACTCGTCCTCCACCACGACCACGTCGTCGAGCCGCAGCGCGTCGCTGAAGGCCAGTTGCAGCCCGGCCAGCATGTTGCCGAGCGTGGACTGGGCCGCGATGCCGCCCACCACGCCGGCGATCCCCGCGGAGGCGAGCAGCCCCGCGCCCAGGGCCCGCACCTGCGGGAACGTGAACAGCATCGCCCCCAGCGCGAGCACCACGACCACCGCCGCCGACACCCGGCGCACCAGCGCGATCTGGGTGCGGATGCGCCGGGCGCGGCGGTTGCGCTCGCCCTCGACCCGCGTGAGCCGGTCGAGGACGACGTCGGTCACCGCGTACGCCGCCTGGATCAGCAGCCAGGTCACGCAGACGATCAGCAGCAGCGAGAGGATCTGCTGGAAGCCGCGCGAGTCCGACCCGGGCATGTCCGGGTCGTAGGCGGCCTTGACGGTCCCCACCACCGCCGACGCGAAACCCGGCCAGGTGCACCGGCGCGCGAACGGCCCGGCGAGCGCCCATCGCTCCCCTATGAGGCGTGATTTCAGCACCCGCCGGACCAGCTCCACCGCGACGATCGCGGCGGTCACGGCGATCGCCAAGGTCGCCCAGTTCCACGCTGCCGCTGTGACGGCGCCCCCTGTCGTCGTCATGGGGTTCCCTTTGCCCCTTATGGAAGCGCCGAAAACAGACAGATAAGAAACAGGCGGATCAGAAGGCTTCGTCGAAGCTGACGTCGCCCTCGACGGCCACCTGGTAGGCCGAGACCCGGCGCTCGAAGAAGTTCGCCAGCTCCTGCACGTCCTGGAACTCCATGAACGGGAAGGGGTTGTCGGTGCCGTACCGGACGGGCAGGCCGAGCCGGGCGAGCCTGCGGTCGGCGACGTACTCCAGGTAGCACCGCATGTTGCCGGCGCTCATCACGCCGTGCCCGTCGCCGCACAGGTCGCGGGCGAAGGCGAACTCGGCGGCGACCGCCTCCTCCATCATCCGCGTCACCTGGGCCGCCAGCTCGTCGTCGAACAGGTCCGGCTCCTCGCGGCGTACGGTGTCCACCACGTCGAAGGCGAACTCCATGTGCATCGACTCGTCGCGGAACACCCAGTTGGTGCCGGTCGCCAGGCCGCCGAGCAGGCCGCGCGAGCGGAACCAGTAGACGTACGCGAAGGCGCCGTAGAAGAACAGTCCCTCGATGCAGGCGGCGAAGCAGATGAGGTTGAGCAGGAAGGCCCGCCGGTCCTCCCGGGTCTCCAGCCGGCTCAGCTCGCTGATCGAGTCGATCCAGCGGAAGCAGAACTCGGCCTTGTCGCGGATCGACGGGATGTGCTCGACGGCGGCGAACGCCTTGACCCGCTCGTCGTGGTCGGGCAGGTAGGTGTCCAGCAGGGTCAGGTAGAACTGAACGTGCACCGCCTCCTCGAACAGCTGCCGGCTCAGGTAGAGCCGCGCCTCGGGGGCGTTCACGTGCTGGTAGAGGTTCAGCACCAGGTTGTTGGCCACGATCGAGTCGCCGGTCGCGAAGAACGCCACGAGCCGGTTGATCAGGTGCCGCTCCCCCTCGTCGAGGGTCGCGAGGTCGGCGAGGTCGGAGCCGAGGTCGACCTCCTCGACCGTCCAGGTGTTCCTGATCGCCGCGCGGTACCTCTCGTAGAACCCGGGGTAGCGCATCGGGCGCAGGGTCAGGTCCATGCCCGGGTCGAGCAGCATCGTTCTCATTGGCATGCCTCGCAGATCTCGGGGTTCTCAAGGGAGCAGGCGACGGCCTCACTGGGAGTGACGGCCGGAACGGTCGTCTGGGCGATCCGCGTCGCCGGACGGGAGCGCAGGTAGTAGGTGGTCTTCAGGCCCGACCGCCAGGCGTAGGCGTACATCGACGAGAGCTTGCCGATGGTGGGGGCGGCCATGAAGAGGTTGAGCGACTGCGACTGGTCGATGTACGGCTGCCGCGCGGCGGCCATGTCGATCAGCGCCTTCTGGGGAAGCTCCCAGGCGGTGCGGTAGAGCGTCTTGAGCTCGCCGGGGATGGCAGGGATGTCCTGGATCGAGCCGTCGTTGAGCTTGATCGCGTCGCGCATCGGCCGGCTCCACAGGCCCAGCGACTGGAGGTCACGGACGAGATACCGGTTGACCTGGAGGAACTCGCCCGACAGCGTCTCCCGCTTGAAGACGTTGGACACCTGCGGCTCGACGCACTCGTAGCAGCCGGCGATCGAGGCGATCGTGGCCGTCGGCGCGATCGCGACCAGCAGGGAGTTGCGCAGCCCGGTCTCCGCGATCCTGGCCCGCAGCGCCGCCCACTCCTCCGGGTGCGCCGGGGAGCACGGGTAGTGGTCCGGGTGCAGGACGCCGCCCGCCGCCCGCGTCTGCTCGTACGCCGGGTGGCGCCCGCGCTCGACGGCCAGGTCGGCCGAGGTGCCGTACGCCGCGAGCGCGATCTCCTCGGCGATGCGGGTGGACAGGGCCAGCGCCTCGGGCGAGTCGAACGGCAGGCGCAGCGCGAAGAACACGTCGGCGAGGCCCATGACGCCCAGGCCCACCGGCCGCCACTTCCGGTTGGCCGCCTCCGCCTCCGGCGTCGGGTAGAAGCCGAGGTCGATCGTCCGGTCCAGGAACCGTACGGCGGTGCGGACCGTGGCGCGCAGCCTGCCGAAGTCGACGGCGTCGCCCCCGGGGGTCAGGTGCGCCGCGAGGTTGACCGAGCCGAGGTTGCACACGGCCGTCTCGCCGTCGCTGGTGACCTCCAGGATCTCGGTGCACAGGTTGGACAGGTGGATGACGTTGCCGGGCAGCGCGGTCTGGTTGGAGGTGCGGTTGGCGGCGTCCTTGAACGTCATCCAGCCGTTGCCGGTCTGGGCGAGCGTGCGCATCATCCGGGCGTACAGGGCGCGGGCCGGCACCTGCCGGACGTATCGCCCGGCGGCCTCCAGCTCGCGGTAGCGGGCGTCGAAGGCCTCACCCCACAGATCGGTCAGCTCGGGGGCCTCCTTGGGGTCGAACAGCGACCACGTGCCGTCCGCCTCGACCCGGCGCATGAACTCGTCGGGCACCCAGTTGGCCAGGTTGAGGTTGTGCGCGCGGCGCGACTCCTCACCCGTGTTGTCGCGAAGCTCCAGGAACTCCTCGATGTCGGCGTGCCAGGTCTCCAGGTAGACGCACGCGGCGCCCTTGCGCCTGCCGCCCTGGTTGACGGCCGCCACCGACGCGTCGAGCGTGCGCAGCCAGGGGACGATGCCGTTGGACAGGCCGTTGGTGCCCCGGATCAGCGAGCCGCGCGAGCGCACCCGCGTCCAGGCGACGCCGATGCCGCCGGAGTACTTCGACAGCCGGGCCACCTGGCCGTACCGCTCGTAGATGCTCTCCAGCTCGTCGCGGGGCGAGTCGAGCAGGAAGCACGACGACAGCTGCGGGCGGCGCGCGCCCGAGTTGAACAGCGTCGGCGAGCTGGGCAGGTAGGCCAGCGTGGACATCAGGCCGTACAGCTCGGCCGCCTCGGCCGCCGTCGCAGACAGGCCGCAGGCGACCCGCAGCAGGAAGTGCTGCGGGCGTTCGAGCACGCGCCGGGTGACCGGGTGGCGCAGCAGGTAGCGGTCGTAGACCGTGCGCAGCCCGAAGTACTCGAACCGGTCGTCGGCCGCCGGGTCGATCAGCTCGTCCAGCGCGTCGGCCTCGCGGGCCACGAACGCGGCGACGGCGTCGCCCAGCAGCCCGGCGGCATGGGCGGCCGCGACCGACTCGGAGAACGCGCGCACCCCCTCGGCCGCCGCCTCCTCCGCGATCAGCCCGCTCAGCAGCCGGGCGGCCCGGCGCGAGTTCTCCGGGTCGGCGATGACCCCGGCCGCCGCCTCCTCGATGGCCTGCCACACGGTCGCCGCGTCCCGCGTGCCGCCTTCCCCTGACACGGGGTCCGCGGACGCGGAGACCGGGTCGGTGATCGTCATCAGATGCCCTCTCCTCGTCGTCTCGTGGCCCGGCCGGACCGGAGGAGGGGCATGCCGCGGCGCACGCGCACAGAGGCCAGCGGGTGGCCCGTGCCGTGGCGGCCGGCGGCGAGCCCTCCCTCGGGGCCCGGCGCGGGGCGCGCGCTCATGCGCGCGCGTCACCGGCAGGTCTTCGGACTCGCGGGCGTCCGGCCGGGCTCGCGCCCGCCGGTCCTACTGGCCGTCGCTTCCCGGGCGCGCTCGCGCCCAGTGCTCGTACACAGCGCAGTGCTGTTGACGGCGGTCGTTCCCGCTCACCGCTGCGGGGCAGCCCCGGATTCACACCGGGTTCCCTCTTGCCTCACCAAGGTGAACCAGCGACGCGATGGATCCTACATCTTGTGGCCCTTCTCGCAACCGCCCCCACAAGTTGTGTTTTTCAGCGGAGTCCGAGATCATTGAGCAGCAGGGCAGTCCGGCGCGCCTCGCCGGTCAGCCATTGCCGGAAGTCGTCGCCGTCGAGCCACATCGGCGTCCAGTCGTTGCGTTCGCACAGGCTCCGCCAGCCCGGGGTCGCGGTGACGGCCCGGCACAGGTCGAGCAGGGCGTCCGGCCCGGGCGTGCCCGGCGGGGCGACCAGCCCGGTCCAGTCGGCGTACACGACGCGCACGCCCGACTCCGACAGCGTCGGCGCGTCCAGCCCGGGCAGCCGCTCGGCGGAGGAGACGGCGAGCGGCCGCAGCCGTCCGGCGCGGACGTGGGGGGCGACCTCGCGCCTGCTGCCGAACCCGAGCGCGAGCCGCCCGTCGAGGACCGCGGCGACGGCCTGCGCCCTGCTGCCGAACGCGACGTAGTCGAGCAGCCGCGGGTCGGCCCCGAGGCCCTGCGCGGTCATGCCGAGCAGCAGGTGCTCCGGACCCCGATCGGCGCCGCCGGCCACCCTGACGCCGCCCGGGTCGCGCAGCAGCGCGGCGGCGAACTGCTCGAACGTGCGGTAGCCCGACCCGGGCGAGGCGACCAGCACCTCCCACTCCCCCGCCAGCCGCGCGAGCGGGACGGCCCTGGCGACCAGGAGCGGGTCGCGGGCCAGCGCGCAGGCGGCGAGCAGCGCGGAGTCGGCGACCACCAGGCCGGTCCACGCCCCGGCCCGCCGGCCGAGGGCCGCCCCGCCTCCGGTCTCCCATCTGATCCGTACGGCCCGGGCCCAGCCACGCCCCTCGACGAGGGCCTTGAACCCGGCCGCGACGCCGTCCCCGCACCCGCCCGGCGGACGGGGGACGGTCAGGGACAACTCCCCCCACCGGCGCGGCGGCGCCTGGACGCCGCACGCGCCCGCGAGGGCCAGGACCCCCAGCGCGAGGACCGTACGGCGTCGCATGTCGGCACCCTCCTGCCCGAAGAGTCCCTTACACGCACAGACTATGAGTAACTACACCATGTCACCACATAACGGACGTTAGGGCTGCGGCGATCGATGGATGCTTCTCGCGGCGGAAGGCGGTTCGGGCCGTCGCCGTACCGCTCAAACGTCGCCGAGCATGCGGCCCCTGTCACCGGCTCGCGCCCGGAACTCCTGCAACGCGGGGTTCAGCGACCGCTCCTCGTCGGCGAAGTGGGCGTTCATAACGGACTTGATCTCATTGATCCGCACGAGCAGCCGCTCCGGAGAGGACTCGCCCGAGTCCAGGCACCGCTGGAAGTCCGCAAGGAGCCGTGCGAGCCGGCGGTGGTCGCGGGCCAGGCGTTCGATCACGGGCCGCAACTGCGGCGCCTGCGCCAACAGGGCGGGAAAGAAGCCGTCGTCCTCACTGCGATGGTGACCGCCCAGGGCGGCGCAGAAGGTGTAACAGCGGGCACGCAGGTCGGGCTTGATCGCCTCGACCTGCTTGCCGGCGAGGAGGGACACCCTGACCCGGTCCAAGGCCCGTTCGAGTCGATGATGGGCGTTCTGCAGTTCGAGGTCCCAGGCGTGGACGCGGTCGCGTGGCATCAGGCGTCCCTTCCTCGGGGCTCCCCTTGCGAGGCCGTGTCGCGCTCCCGGCCGAGCCGCCGGGGGGCCGGGTCCTTCCGCGCCCTCTCGTCGGCGAGCAGTCCGGGCAGGTGTGACACCAGCTCCCGGTGCCAGGCGATCTCGGCGCGCAGCCGGACGACCCGGTGCCGCATGGCGAGGGTCTCCGCCGGGGTCAGGTAGCGCGCGACCGTCCCGGCGTGGGCTTCGTACTCGGCGAGCATGGTTTCCAGGGAGGCGACCCTGGCGTCGATGATCGCGGGCAGGTCTTCACGGTGCTGCGGATCCAGCCGGGTCAGGACGAGGTCGAACGGATCGGGCCTGAGGACGATCTCGCGCAGCCCGCTCAGCCGCAGCGACGAGAGCGCCCGCGCGCCGGCGTCGGTGATCTGCCAGACCTTGCGTTCGGGGTACGCGCCGACCTGCTCGGTCCTCACCGGCTCGATCAGCCCCTCCGCGGCCAGGCGCTTGATCGCCCCGTAAAGGCCGCCGACGGTGATGTCGGTCCACATGTCGAGGCGCTCCTCCTCGAACAGGAGGCGCAACTGGTGGCCGTGCATGGGGCCGCGCTCGCGCAGAGCGCCGAGAATGAAAATCCGGATGGATGACACACGACTAGTCTCGCGCGAGTAGCAGCCCTGATCAACACCTGTGATCCGGAACCGGAACGGCGTCCGATACAAAGGCAGCATGGAGGACGTCGTCGAGCACCGTTATGGCCGGGACGACATGCGACTGGTGACGGCGTCCTTCCGCGCCCATCGCTTCGTCCCGCACGCGCACAGCGAGTACGCCGTCGCGGCGATCGAGCGTGGGGTGGAGGCCGTCCGCTACCGCGGCGCCACCGAGCACGCGGGCGCCGGCAGCCTGCTCCTTCTCGACGCGGACACCATCCACGCCGGCCGTCCCGGCATCGCCGAGGGCTGGGACTACCGGGTCTTCTACCTCCCGCCGGCGCTGCTGGCGGAACTCGCCGGGCACCGGCCCACCTTTCCCGTGCCGACCCCGCACGACCCGCGTCTGGCCGCCCGCCTGATCCGGCTGCACCGCCGCGGAGACCAGGACTGCCTGGCCGCGCGGGAGGAATTCGAAGCGCTGTGCACCGAGATCCTCGTCCGCTACACGCGCCGCGGAATCGCCCCGACGCCACCGGCACCCGTCGCGAAGGTGCAGCGGCACCTGGCCGCCGACCTTCTGCGCACCCCGCCCCTGGACGAGCTCGCGAATGTGGCGGGCCTGCCCCGATTCCAGCTGCTGCGCGCCTTCCGCCGCGAAACCGGCGTCACTCCGCACGGCTACCTGCTCCAGCTACGCCTGCGCCGTGCCCAGCAGCTCCTGACCGCCGGGCACACCGTGGCGCGCGCGGCCGCCGAGAGCGGCTTCTACGACCAATCGCATCTGCACCGCCACTTCCGCCGCACGTTCGCCGCCACCCCCGGCCGGTTCGCGCGCAACGACGTACAAGACCGGTACGGCTCGCGCGCCTAACGTCTCCGGCGTGGACGAATACACCAGCCCCGAGTTCTCCCGCAGCGCTCTGCTCACCATCGACCTGCAACGCGACTTCGTCGCCGGAATCGCCGGCACCGCCGAGGCGCTGCCCGCGGTCCGGCGTCTGACGCATGCGTTCCGCCAGGCGGGGCGCCCCATCGTGCACATCGTGCGCCTGTATCTGCCCGACGGCAGCAACGCCGACCTGTGCCGGCGAACGCTGCGCGGCACGGTCAACCCGCACTCACCGGGTTCCCGGCTCGCCGACGGGCTGGCGCCCGGAAGCGTGCTCGACCCGGACCTGCTCCTGGCGGGACACGCGCAGGAGGTCGGCCCGGACGAGCACATCCTGTACAAACCCCGCTGGAGCGCCTTCTTCCGCACCCGGCTGCTGGAACACCTCGCCGAACGCGCCGTGAGCACGGTGGTCGTCGCCGGCTGCAACTACCCGAACTGCCCGCGTTCCACGCTCGTCGACGCCACCGAACGCGACCTGCGCACTGTCGCCGTCCGCGACGCGCTCTCCGGCTGGACCGCCGACGCGGACCGCGAGATGACCGGCATGGGCATCGTCTGCCTGGACACGAGCGAGGTCGTCGCCGCCATCCGATCGCACGCGACGTTCCCGGCTTGACCGTCGAGTCCCCGGCCCGGGCGCCCCTGACGCCGTACGGCCCGCGCCGGGCGGGCGCGAGCCGTACGGGAAGGAAGGTGGGTTCTACTCGACCGTCACGCTCTTGGCGAGGTTGCGCGGGCGGTCGACGTCGCGGCCGAGCGCGACGGCGGCGTGGTAGGCGAACAGCTGCAGCGGGATCGTCAGCAGGATGGGGTCGAGCTCGACCTCGTTCTTGGGCACCACGATGCAGTCGTCGGCGGCCTCGGAGGTGCGGTGGCCGACCATGAGGATGCGCCCGTGCCGGGCCCGGATCTCGCCCAGCGTGGTGAGGTTCTTGTCCAGCAGCTCGTCGTCCGGGACGATCGCGACCGTCGGCAGCTCGGGGCTGATCAGCGCGAGCGGGCCGTGCTTGAGCTCGCTCGCCGGGTACGCCTCGGCGTGGACGTAGGAGATCTCCTTGAGCTTCTGGGCGCCCTCGCGGGCCACGGGGTAGCCGCGCACCCGGCCGACGAACATCATGCCCGGCGAGTCGGCGTACTTCTTCGCCAGCTCCCTGATCCGGTCCTCCAGCGTGAGGATCTCCTTGATCTGCTCGGGCAGCCGGCGCAGGCCCTCGCAGATCCTGCGGCCGTCGGCCGGCGACAGGTCCCGTACGCGGCCGAGGTGCAGGGCGAGCAGCGCGAACGCGACGGCCGTGGAGGTGAACGCCTTGGTCGAGGCCACCGAGACCTCGGGACCGGCGTGCAGGTAGATGCCGCCGTCGGTCTCCCTGGCGATGGCGCTGCCGACGGTGTTGACGATGCCGAGCACCCGGCCGCCCTTGCGCTTGAGCTCCTGCACCGCCACGAGCGTGTCGTACGTCTCACCCGACTGGCTGATCGCGACGTACAGCGTGTCGGGCTCCACGACGGGGCTGCGGTAGCGGAACTCGGAGGCGGGCTCGGCGTCGGCGGGGATGCGGGCCAGCTCCTCGATGAGCTGCGCGCCCATCTGCCCCGAGTAGTACGCGGACCCACAGCCGATGATCTTCACGCGGCGGAAGGAACGGATCTCGCGGGCGTCCATGTTGAGGCCGCCGAGGTGGGCGATGTGGAACCGGTCGTCGATGCGGCCGCGCAGCGTGCGGGCGACCGTGTCGGGCTGCTCGGAGATCTCCTTGAGCAGGTAGTGCTCGTAGCCGCCGTTGTCGTAGTGCCCGGCGTCCCAGTCGACCGTGAACGGCTCCTTGGCCGTCTCCCTGGCGTCACTGGTGAACGTGTTGAACCCGTCGGCCTTGATGACGGCCAGCTCGCCGTCCTCCAGGTGGACGACCTGGCGCGTGTAGCGGATGAGCGCGGCGACGTCGGAGGCGGCGAACATCTCCTTCTCGCCGAGGCCGAGCACGATCGGGCTGCCGTTGCGGGCCACCACGATCTCGCCGGGGCGCTGCTCGTCGATGACGGCGATACCGTACGTGCCGACCACGCTCTTGAGCGCCCGCAGCACGGCCTCCCGCAGCGACTCGGTCTCCTTGACCATCCGTCCGATGAGCTGCGAGAGCACCTCGCTGTCGGTCTCGCTCTCGAACTTCACGCCCTCGCCCTCCAGGCGGCGGCGCAGCTCGTCGGCGTTCTCGATGATGCCGTTGTGCACGACGGCGATGCGCTGCTCCTGGTCGAGGTGCGGGTGCGCGTTCACGTCGCTCGGCGCGCCGTGGGTGGCCCAGCGGGTGTGCCCGATGCCGATCGTGCCCTTGAACTTGGCGGGAACCGCCGCCGCCAGGTCGGCGACCCGGCCCTTGACCTTGCGCGTCTTGAGGCTCTTGGCGTTCACGACGGCGAGGCCGGCCGAGTCGTAGCCCCGGTACTCCAGCCGCTGGAGACCTTCGAGCAGGATGGGTGCCGCATCCTTCGGCCCGACGTAAGCGACGATTCCGCACATAACCGCTCCTATCCGTAAACGATCCGCCGGAGCTGGCGCAGGGTCAGCTCCGGTGCCGCGACACGTCTTCCCGCGAGCTCGGCGGAGATTCTGGGGAAGATCTGGTCGTTGGTCAGCCCCCTCGACTTGAGTTCGCCGTGGCGGCGCCGCACGTACTCTTCCGCGGGCTCGCCGAAGTACGCCAGAACGTCGGCCACCACGCGGGCCGCCTCCCCCGGCCCCAGCGACGTGGTCCGGGTGAGGTGGCCGATCAGGTCCTCGAAGGGATGCCGTGCCGTGGACACAGAGCAGGACCCTAACGCAGTACCGCTGCCGACTAACAAGTTTCCTGCCCGTTTTCGGGCAGGATCAGTCCCGGAAGCCGTCCGGCGGCATCTCAGCGGTCGCCTCAGCCGTTGACCGCGATGTCGGCCACGCTGAAGGACAGGACTTGGGGGTCGTCGGCGAGGGGCAGCAGGTCCACGGGCCATCCGCTGAGGACGAAGCCGTGCACGCCCCGGCCGGGGAGGCTTTTCAACGCGTCCAGGTTCAGTCCGAAGGCGGTCAGCGACTTCTCGTCGCCCGGCCCGAGCAGAGAGATCCAGGTCTCGAACTCCTTCGTGAGCGACGACTCGGCGCCCGACGAGCACCAGGCGTCGAAGCCCCGGGAGTCGCAGTACTTGGAGCCGTCCCAGGAGAGAGGCTTTCCGTTGGGCCCGGTGGAGAACAGCAGCACGTCCGGTGTCCTGCCGGCGACCTTCACCACCTCGGACTCGGAAAGCGGCTCGCGCAACCCGACGACGACCTCGGACCTGACGGACGGGCCGAGCGACCGCAGCACACGGCGCGCCTCCCGCCTCTCGTCCTCATCCTGGAGCGGGTTAGCGCCGAGCTTCACGAGCGCGCCCGTCAGGCTCGACCCGCTCAGGTTCATCGAGACGTGCGCGGCGTCCTCGACGTCGTCGAGCCGCGTACTCCAACCCCCGTACTCCGAGCCGGAGGAGGGCGACGGCCGTCGGGGTTCGATGGTGGTCCAACCGTCGGCAGAGCCGAAGCCCTCGGCTCCACCGGATTGGATCACGCGGTAGTCGGGATTGGTCACAGAAAGGAGGTTTCTCCAGACCGCGACCGCGTGCCCGTCATTCGAGCGCGCGGAGGACCCGCCGACCCCCATCACCGTCATGACCGTCATCACCGCCAGTCCGACGAGCAGCGTCCGCTTTTCTCGCATTCGCACCCGCTCATTCATCTCACACGACCCGCCGATGCGGAACGCGCTCGGACCGAAGAATCCGGTCGTATTCGAGCTGGCCGCCTGCCGCGCCGCCGGCAGGTGAACGTCTTGCCTGTCGATTCCCGGCGCTGCGCCGGCCCGATGGCCGCGGTACAGCCTCAACGACACGGATGTCGCGCACCGCGGGCTTTGCGAGCAGGCCCAGCAAATCTTTCTTCGTCATCCAGTTGACCACGAAACCGTACACATGGCCGTCCGCGGCGGCCTTGCGCAAGGCGCCCGGATCAAGGCCGAGTCTGCGCAGGTTGGGACGATCGTCGTCGGTCAGCAGGCCGACCCACTGCTGGAACTGCTTCGTCGCGGAGTGGTCGTCGCAGCCATCCAGACCGCGTCCGCACAACTGTCGAGAGTCGACCAGAAAATGGGCTTGGTCCCAGGACCCGCCGGAGACATCAAAAAGTACTTGTCCCAACCTTGAGGGCCGAACCCGTACGGATTCATCTCGTCGATCAGGTCCGGCTCCGCGAGAGGCTTCGCCAGTTCCACCAGGGCCGTCGCCCACATCGCGTCCCCGAGCTCGCCGATCTCCTGTTCCGCCGCCTTCTTCACAGCCGGATCCGGCCCCTGGCCGCCGGCGAATTCTCGCAGATACCTCGTCAAATCCGTGCTGGGGAACGAGGGCACGACGGTGAGATCGCCCAGCGGGTTCTCCACCACGTCCTGCCGTCCGCTCGAACTGCCGGAGGACTGGCGCTCGACGGACAGAGGAAGAGTGAGGGAGAACATTCCCTCCGGCGGCTGCAAGCGCACCCGATATTCCGGATGGGCGACCCGCGTCGCGTTCCCGACAACCGCCAGCATCCGGTGTGCGCGCCGGGCGGACGTCGAGACGAACCACACCGCGGCCCCGCCCAGCGCCACGCATATCGCGACAGCGAGCAGTCCGGCCACTCGCGAACCCCGGAAACGCGCAGGAGCCGGGTCAGGGATCCCAGCGGCTTTTCCTGCCGCCGTAATCGCTGGAACTCGCACGGCCACCTCCGTCACCGGCCATCCGGAACACTTCAGGCACCGCGGGACCCTAACCCATTTCGCGTACGCTCGGATTTACGGTCGCGCCGAAGGCGTTTATTTCCGGCGCAGCAGCAGACGGCCCTGGCGGAAGCGCCCGCCTTCGAGGGGTTCGCGCAGCATCCGTGCGATCTCGGTGAAACCCGCCTCGCGGGCCAGTTCGGCGAGGTCGTCGATGGGCCAGCGATACGCCGGCGCCGCCTTGTGGTCGAACTCCGACACCGGACCGTCCTCGGCTTCGTAGAAGCCGAGGAGGAGGATGCCGCCGGGGGCCAGTACGCGGCGGAACTCGGCGAAGTACGGCGGCAGTTCCCGCGGCGGGGTGTGGATGACCGAGTACCAGGACAGGATGCCGCCCAGCTCGCCGTCGGCGAGGTCGAGCGCGTCCATGGACCCGACCTCGAAGCGCAGATCGGGATAGGCCGCACGGGCGAGCTCGATCATCCTGGGCGACAGGTCGACGCCGAAGACGTCCAGTCCCAGGTCGCGCAGGTGCGCGGTCACATAGCCGGGACCGCAGCCGAGTTCGGCCACACGCCCGGCGCCGGCGGCCTGTACGGACTCGGCGAACGCGGCGAACATCGCGCGGTCCAGCGGCAGGCGGCCGAGCGAGTCCCGGAAGAGATCGGCGTAGAGGTCGGCGACGGCGTCGTACGCCTCCGCCGTCGCGGTGAGGTAGGCAGCGGGTTCGGTCATGGCGGGCGACTCTAGTGCCTCGGCCAACGCCCCGCTGATCACCGGGACGGCTCGCCCCGCTGGCCGCCGGCCGCGCCGACGGGGTGAAAGCCGGGGCGGATCAGGAGCCCTGATCCGCCCCCTCGGCCGGTCGGTGTGGTGATCAGGTCGCCGGGGCCGCGGTGCGCAGCACCTTCATGAACTCGCGCATCCACGCCGGGTGGTCCGGCCAGGCCCGCCCCGTCACGAGGTTCTGGTCGACGTGGGCCTCGCTGTCGACCCACGTGCCGCCGCCGCTCTCGACGTCGAGCGCGCAGGCCGGGTACGCGCTGCTCTCCCGGCCCTTGAGCACTCCGGCCGCCGCGAGCACCAGCGGCCCGTGACAGAGCGCGGCGATCGGCTTCCCGGCGGCGGCGAAGTGGCGGACGATCTCCTGGACGTCCCGGTCGCCGCGGATGTACTCGGGCGCGCGCCCGCCCGGGATCACCAGCGCGGCGTACTCGTCCGGGTTCACGTCGGCGAAGGCCACGTCGGCCGCCCAGGTGTGGCCCGGCTTCTCTGTGTAGGTGTCGAAGCCCTCGGCGAAGTCGTGCACCACGAACTGGAGCTTCTTGGCGGACGGCGCGGCGATGTGCGTCTCGTAGCCCTCCTCCAGGAGTCGCTGGTAGGGATACATCACCTCCAGGTCCTCGGCCGCGTCACCCGTGATGATGAGCACCTTCGCCATGACGGAACCCCCTCCTTCGTACGGTCGCGGCCTCATCCTGCGCACGGCCTCCCCGGCGGGTCAACGTCTCGCCCCACTTCGGTCACGGCCGCGCGTCCGCGTACGGGATCGGGGGAGGTTGGCACCGGCACCCCCGGGAATCCGCTAGAGTTGTTCACGCGTCGCCGGGGAAACCCGAGCGATGGCTGCGGAAGTGGCTCAGTGGTAGAGCATCACCTTGCCAAGGTGAGGGTCGCGGGTTCGAATCCCGTCTTCCGCTCGGAGCCCGGACCATATCCGGGCACGGACGATTAGCTCAGCGGGAGAGCGCTTCCCTGACACGGAAGAGGTCACTGGTTCAATCCCAGTATCGTCCACCACTATTCGAAGGCCGGATCCGGAATCAGCGGATCCGGCCTTCGGCGTTCCGGACCCTGAAGACCATGAAATGGCCGGGTGATGGCAACGGGGCCGTAGGCCGGCCCCCTCTCCGCCTACCGCGGAGCTCCACCCGTGGCGGCGCCGGCCGCTGACATACGGCCGGCACCGCCGGTGAAATCGCGGCAGCCCGATCACCGGGACAAAACTCTGCCGCCGTCACCGGTACGGCCCCCGCCATTGAGCACCGGTGTCACGATGGGCGCGGCCGGCTCCCCTGCCGGTTCCAGCACCGAGATAATCTTCTACCAATTGCCCCGTGCGTGCACAATCAATTTACTCCGGAAATCTTACGACTCTCATCTAGATTTCTTCTTAATGACGGACTTTGTCGTCGTTTTCCGAACGCGGGACGGCGAGCACCTGCGGCGCGGCCCGGTGCATCCGGGTACGCAGCCAGAGCAGGTGGACGGCCGTCTCGGGGGCGCAGTGGCGGGTGAGATCGAGCAGGTCGTCGTCTCTCAGCCCGCGGGCGGCCTGCGCGAGCACGCTCCAGGACAGATCGCACTCCGTCGCGAGGAGATACAGCCCGTGCAGGTCCCGCAGCAGCACGAGGCCGCCGCCGTCCCCGCCGCCCCGCCCCGATGTCACACGCGGGCGCCGTGCCGCCCCGGGGTCCGGGCCCTCCATGCCCGCCCGCTCCATGCCCGCCCGCTCCATGCCCGCCCGCTCCATGCCCGCCCGCTCCCGTTCCGCGGCCGCGCGGACGACCCGCTGGAGGTCGGCCGCCTCCAGGCCCGCGGCGTCGAAACCCCCCGCGTCGAAACCGCCCGTGTCGAAACCCCCCGCGTCGAAACCGCCCGTGTCGAAACCCACAGCGTCGAGGGTCCCGGCGTCGAAGCTCGCGGTCTCCAGGCGCGGCGCCTCGAAGCCCGGCGGTCGCAGCCCCGCCGTCCTCGGCTCGGCCCCGATCGCACGCGGATCGCGCGGTCCGCCGGAGCGGTACCGCCGCAGGAATGGCTTCAGCCGCTCGGCGTGGTCGCGGCACTGCGCGGCCAGCCGCTCGCAGACGCCGCACAGGTCGGGCTCGCGGGGATGGCCGCGCCGCAGCGCGCGGAACCCCGACGCCAGCTCGTGCTGCGTGCGGGAGAGCGTCTCCAGGTAGCGCGCCAGATGCTCGCTCACGGAGCGCCCCACCCGCGGTCCGCGTCCCCCCCGGCGGTGCGTGTGCGCGCAGGGACCATCTCTCGTCGCTTCCTTCCGGTAGGCCGACCCACCTCATCTCCGGCGAATGCGGACGTCAGACCTCCTCGTACCGCTCCGGCGCCTCCCCTCCTCCCGCTGCGGCCGTCACCTCGGGCCGTGCGGTCACACCGCGGCCGAGGCGCGCGGCGGCGGAGCAGAGGCCCTCCTCCAGCGAGGCGTCCCCGCGCCGCCCGGCCCTCACCAGCCGGACCGCCACGGCCGTGCGCAGCGGCCGGCGGGACACCGCGTCCCAGGCGGTGAGCGTGAGCTCCTCCGCCGTCCGTGTCACGGCCTCGCCCTGTCCGTCGAGCAGCAGGACCACGGCTCCGGGGCGTACGCCCGACAGGCGCGCGACGGCCTCCAGCACGCCCAGGGGCGACTCGACCCGGACGAGGTCGCCGCCCTCGACGCCCAGTGCCGCCGCGTCGCCCGGATGGACCTCCAGGCACGGCCCGGGCAGAGTGTCGCCGAGCCGCGCCAGCCGGGCGGGAAAGCGGCGCAGCGCCCGGCGGGTGGTGAGGACCAGGGGGTGCTCGTCGTCGGCGACCTCGGCGGACGGCTCGAATTCGGCGGCGTGGAGGAAGGCCCGTCCCCCGGGGTCCACGGTGCGGTACCGCTCCTCGCCGTACTCGGCCCCCGTGGCGAGGTCGGCCCCGAACGTCTGGCAGTGGCCGGGGCCGGTGGCGAAGCGCCCTCCGGCGTACAGGCGCTCGACGCCCTGGGAGCTGGAGGGCGCGCAGGGCCACTGGACGCCACCGGCCCGCAGCCGCTCGTAGGTGATCCCGGTGTGGTCGCACGGACGGCCCCTGGTGCACGCCTTCCACGCCTCGAACGCCGACTCGGCGTCCGTCCAGTGCACGAGCGGCCGGCCGTCCCGGTCGCGCAGGTCCATCCGCCGCGCGTAGTCGAGCAGGATGTCGAGGTCCGTCCTGGCCTCCCCCGGCGGTTCGACCGCCTTCTCGCACAGGTGCACCGTGCGGTCGGCGCCGGTGACGGTGCCGGTCCTCTCTCCCCAGGCCGCCGCCGGGAGCACCACGTCGGCCAGCCGCGCGGTCTCGGTCAGGTACGGATCCTGGACCACGACGAACAGGTCCTCCCGGCCGAGGATCCGGCCGAGGCCGGGCATCGTGGCCGCGGGATCGGACGCGGTGATCCACAGCAGCCCGACCGACCCTTCCTCGGCGTACCTGAGGATCTGGCCGGCGTGCGTGGCGGGCCCCCAGTGCGGGATGACGGCGGGGTCGACGTTCCACAGGTCCGCCAGCTCGCGTACGTGCCCCGTGTCGGCCCAGTTGCGCAGCCCGGGCAGGTCCGCGGCCGAACCCGCCTCCAGCGCGTCGCACCCGGGCCCGCCGAGCTGGAACAGCCCGGCCCCCGGACGGCCCAGCATGCCGCGCAGCAGGTGGACGTTGTTGACCTGGCAGGCCGCGGCGGTCGCCTGGTTGGAGCCCAGGAAGTCCCGGCCCACCGTCGACACCAGCCGCTCGGCCGCGCCCAGGATCTCGGCGGCCTGCTCGATGAGCGCGACCGGCACCCCGCAGATCTCCGCCGCCCGTTTGGCGGGGTACGCCTCGACGGTTCGCCACAGGTGCTCGAAGCCGACGGTGTGCGCGGCGACGTACGCCGCGTCGTGCCAGCCGCCCGCGATCAGTTCGTGCAGCAGTCCGTTGAGCAGCGCCACGTTGGTGCCGGGACGCACGTCGAGGTGGACGTCGGCCTCCCCGGCGGCCGCCGTTCCCTCGGGCCCGACCACGATCATGGCGGGCGGTCCGGGCCCGAGCCGCCGGTCGAGCATCCGCTCCCACAGCACGGGATGGGTGGCGGCGCAGTCGTGCCCCCACAGCGCGAGCGCGTCGCAGTGGTCCACGTCGGTGTAGGAGCCGGGCTGTCCGTCGGCGCCGAAGCTCGCCGCGAGCGCGGCCGCGGCGGCCGCCGCGCCCCAGCGGGTGTCGCCGTCCATGTGCGGGGTGCCGATCCCCGCCTTGCCGATGACCGCGAGGGTGTAGTGCTCCTCCAGGAACAGCCGCGTGCCCGTGTGGAAGGCGAGACGGCCCCAGCCGCCGGGGCGGGCGAGCAGCTCCCTCGACCTCGCGACCACGCGGTCCATCGCGGCCTCCCATGTGGCCTCGACCAGCCGCCCGTCCTCGCGGACCAGCGGGCGGGTCAGCCGTCCCGCGCGCGGCTGCCAGGCGTGCCACTCCCGGGGGTCGAGCCTGCCGTGGTTGACGCGGTCGCCGGCCCGGCCGCGTACGCCGGCCACGCGGCCGCCGCGCACCGCGAGGTCGATGGCGTTGTCGCCCCAGCCCGCCGCCGACACGGCGCGGGCCCAGTGCTCGACCTGCTGCTCGGTGAGGCCGTCCTCCAGGAACACGTCCACCCGCACCGGCCAGGGGCTGCCGAGACGGATGACCGAAGGGAGCGCGTCGCGCATGTGGCTCGGCAGGGCCGCCGCCAGCCGCTCCACCGCGTCGGGAGGTCCGTACGGCGTGCGCCGCCCCCTGGGATCGGCGATCCGGTCCAGCACCTGGCACCTCCGCGGTGGCGATGTGTGAACGACGCGTCCCGTACCCGGTGCCATGCTCCCCTGATCCCGGAATCGCCCGAACTGACCGGTTCCTTTTCGAATACTTTCCAGAAGGGGTTAATGCCGAGCTGCTACCCCTGTACGCTCTGTTGATCTGTAAAGTGCATTTACTGGGAGTTGTCTGCGCGCGCGGCTGGTGAGGGGCGGCCCGCGTATTCGCGTGTGGGGTGCGGATGGATGGACGCGCGGCCGGGCCGGTCGTTCCGGGCACTGCCGCGCCGCTCGTCGGACGACGGGACGCGCTGGCCGCGCTGAACGGCGCGATGGCCGCGAGCCGGCGGGACGGGTTCCAGTTCCTCGCGCTGGTGGGCGAGCCGGGTGCGGGCAAGACGCGGCTGCTCGGCGAGCTGATGGCGATGGCGGGCCGGGACGGCTTCACCCCGCTGTGGGGGCGCGCCGCCGAATACGAGCAGATGCTGCCCTACAGCGCCCTGGTGGACGCGCTCGACGACCACATCGACGCCCGCCGCGACGAGGTCGTGCGGGCCGTGGGGACCGGGCAGGCCGCCCTGCTGTCCGGCGTCTTCCCCGGGCTCGCCTCCGGCGGCGGCCCGGCGGGGGACGAACCGGCCCTGGCCGACGACCGCAGCGGCCTGGCCCGCTACCGGCTCTACCGGGCCGTACGTCACCTCGTCGGCGCGCTGGCCGGGCCCTCCGGCCTGCTGCTGGTCCTCGACGACGTCCACTGGGCAGACGACGGCACGATGGAGTTCCTCGACCACGTCGTGCGTCATCCGCCCGCCGGGCCGGTGCTGATGGCCGTGGCCTACCGTCCGGCCCAGGCCGCCCCGCGCGTCGCCAGGCTCGCCGCGGCGGCGGGGCCGCGCGGGCACGAGGTCGCGGTCGGCCCGCTCAGCGCGGCGGAGGTCCGGCAGTTCCTCGGCCCCGGCGTCAGCCGCGGTCGGGGCACGGCGCTGTACGAGGCCAGCGGCGGCAACCCGTTCTACCTCGAGGCGCTGGCCCGGATGGGCGGCACCGACGTGACCGAGCTGCCGCCGACCGTGCTCGCGGCGCTCCAGGTCGAGCTGGGCGACCTGTCTCCCGGGGCGCTGCTGGTGGCCCAGGCGGCCGCCGTGGCCGCCGACGAGTTCGAGCCCGCCATCGCCGCCGTGGCCGCCGAGGTGCCGCCGGAGGCCATGCTCGCCGCGCTGGACGAGCTGGTCGAGCGTGACATCGTCCGCAGTGCGGGCGGCCGGTTCCGCTTCCGCCACCCCCTCGTGCGCCGCGCGGTCTACGAGTCCGCCGCGGCGGGCTGGCGCCTGGGCGCGCACGCGCGCATCGCGGCCCACCTGGCCGGGCTGGGGGCTCCCGCGACGGTGCAGGCCCACCACGTCGAGCACTCCGGGTCGTTCGGCGACCAGCGGGCGGTGGAGGTGCTGGTGGCGGCGGCCCGCGCGGTCACCGCGCACGCGCCGGCCACCTCGGCGCACTGGCTGCAGGCGGCGCTGCGGCTCATGCCGGAGGACGCCGCCACCCGGGAGGGCCGGCTCGCCCTGATGATGGAGCTGAGCTGGGCGCAGGGCATCAGCGGCAGGCTGGCCGAGGGCCGCGACACCGCCCGTGAGCTGCTGCGCATGCTGCCCGAGGACGACTATCCCCGCCGGGGCCGGGCGGCCCGCGTGTGCGCGCTGATGGAGCGCCAGCTCGACCGCCCGCACGAGGCGCGGGCGCTGCTGCTCGACGAGCTGAGCCGCATGCCCAACCCGCGGGCGGCCGCCGCCGTGCCGATGCGGATGCGCCTGGTCGCCGAGAGCATGATGCGGGTGGACTTCCGGGCCGCGCAGGCCGTGCTCGACCTCATGCCCGACAGCGCCGACGACTGGGAGCCCGGCCTCGCGGTCGCGGTCGCGGCGCTGCGCCCGATGCCCGCCCTGGCCGCCGGTCGTACGGACGACGCGCTGCGCTACGCCGAGATCGCCGGCAAGCTGCTCGCGGACGCGCCGGACGAGCACCTGTCCGAATGGCTGGACGCCATCGCCTGGCTGTGCTGGGCCGAGTCCCACCTCGGCCGGTACGGCGAGGCGCTGCGGCACTTCGACCGGGCGGCGGCCGTCGCCCGCTCCACCGGCCAGAGCTACATCCTGACCAACCTCCTGGCGGGCCGGGCCAAGACGCTGGTGGCGATGGGCCGCCTGGCGGAGGCCGCGGCCACCGCCGAGGAGTCCGTCGAGGGCGCGCGGCTGCTCGACTCCGGCCAGCAGCTCGTCTTCGCGCTCACCCAGGTCTGCCTGGTCGAGTCGTGGAGCGGCGACGACGACGCGGCGCTGCGGGCCGGCGAGGAGGCCGTGCACCGCGGTGTCGGGGCAGGCGAGACCTGGGAGGCCACGGCCCGCTACGCGCGCGGGCAGGCCCTGGTCAACGCGGGCAGGTACGCCGAGGGCGTCGAGGCGGTGCTGGACGCGTGCAACCGGTTCGAGTCGCCGCGCCTGGACCCGGGGACGCTGCTCCAGGCGTGCGAGACGCTCGCCTACGCGGACGCCTCCCTGGTAACGAGCACAGGGACGGGCACAGGCACGGGAACGGACGCGGAGGCGGACGCGGAGGCGGACGCGGAGGCGGACGCGGCGCGGTGGGCGGCGCTCGCCGCGCGGCTGGAGGACCCGCGCCTGCCGGCGTACTGCGGTTTCGCCGCGCTCGCCCGCGCCCACGCGCTGTCCCCCCGGGACCCGGGCGCGGCGGCCGCGGCCGCCGAGGAGGCGGCCGCCCAGCTGGGCGCGGGCGAACGGCGGCTGGACGCGGGCCGGGCGCTGCTCACCGCCGGGCTAGCGCGTCTCGGGACGCCGGACGGCCGCGCCCGCGCCCGGGAGCACCTGCGGGCGGCGGCCGAGATCTTCGACTCCTGCGGCGCCCGCGCGCTCAAGGCGCGCACCGAGCGGGAGCTTCGCCGCCTCGGCGTACGGGTGGGCGGCGGCGCGACCACCGCCGCGGGCGGGGACGCCCCCCGGTTCGGGCTCTCGCCCCGGGAGCTGGAGGTGGCGCTGCTCGTCGCCGAGGGGCTGACCAACCAGCAGGTCGCCGAGCGGCTCTTCCTCAGTGTCCGTACGGTGGAGACGCACCTGTCGCGGATCTTCGCCAAGCTGGAGGTCACCTCCCGGGTCGGCGTGGCGACCGCCCTCAAACGGTGATCCCCGACAAGTACGGGTTTTCCACGATGCCGCCGGTGCGGGCGGGTTTGCGATCGTATCCCCGGCAGAAAGGCGATCGCATGGGACACCGCATACCCCGGTTCACGCTCGACGGCGTGGGGAACGCCGAGGTCACGGTCCATCCGTTCGCCACCGAGGATGAGCTGGGGTTACAGCTCACCCGGTTCCGCCGGGACGACGCGCCGGCGCAGGGGGCGCCGGATGACGTCGTGCTGCTCGTGCACGGTCTGACCTCGTCGAGCGACATGTTCGTCATGCCGGAGCACACGAACCTGGTCAGGTTCCTGCACGACAGCGGGTTCGGCGACGTGTGGGCGCTGGACTTCCGGATGAGCAACAGGTTTCCGTACGCCATGGAGACCCGCAGGGACACGCTGGACGACATCGCCCAGTACGACCACCCGGCAGCACTGCGCGAGATCCGCCGCCACGTGGGGGCGCGGCGGATCCACGTGGTGGCCCACTGCCTGGGGTCGGTGACCTTCCATATGAGCCTGTTCTCCGGGGCCGTGAGCGGGATCGCCGGCGTGGTCGCCAACAGCGTCGCGCTGACGCCCAGGGTCCACCCCTGGGCACGGCTCAAGCTCACCCTCGGTCCGGCGCTGCTGGAGTACGGCACGGGCCTGTCGTACCTGGACCCCCGGTTCAGGGACGCGCCGCCGCTGACGCGGCGGTGGCTGCTGGCCCGCGCCGTCTCCTTCCTCCATCCCGAGTGCCGGGAGGCGGCCTGCCACATGCAGAGCTTCATGTGGGGCAGCGGCAGGCCCGCGATGTACCGCCACCGCAACCTGGCGCGCAGAACCCATACGCACGAGCGGCTCGCCGACCTCAACGGCGCCTGCGACCTGCACTACTACCGGCATGTGCGGAAGATGGTGGCGACCGGGCGGGCGGTGAAGTCCGACCCCGGCGACCCGCGCTACGCGACGCTGCCCGACGACTATTTGGTCAACGCGGCCGACGTCGACACGCCGATCCTGTTCCTGACCGGTGACCGCAACGACGTCTTCACCGACTCGAACATCGTCTGCCACCGCGTGCTGTCGAAGGCGGCGCCGGGCCGGCACGAGCTGCGGATCCTGCCCGGTTACGGGCACATCGACCCCCTGATCGGGGCGAACGCGCACCGGGACGTCTTCCCGCACATCCTCGACTTCCTGAAGCGGCACAGCGGTAGCTGACGCGGCACTGAGAGATCACTTATGGAACACGTCGACGCGGTCGTGGTCGGTTCGGGCTTCGGTGGCGCGGTCGCCGCCTACCGCCTCGCCGAGGCGGGGCTGTCGGTGGTCGTCCTGGAGCGGGGCAGGGCGTACGCGCCGGGCGACTTCCCGCGCGGCCCGGCCCAGCTCGGCCGGGCCTTCTGGGACCCGGCCGAGGGCCTGTACGGGATGTACGACATCTGGAGCTTCTCCGACTGCGACTCGGTGGTGGCCAGCGGCCTCGGCGGCGGCTCGCTCATCTACGCCAACGTCATGCTGCGCAAGGACGAGGACTGGTTCGTCCACGAGCAGGCGCTGCCCGGCGGCGGCTACGAGTCGTGGCCGGTGACCAGGGCCGACCTCGATCCGCACTACGACGCGGTCGAGCGCATGATCGGCGTGGCGCCGTACCCGCTCAGCCATCCCGGCTTCGACGGCACGCTGAAGACCCTCGCCATGCGGGACGCGGCGGCCGAGCTGGGGCTCGACTGGAGGCTTCCGCCGCTGGCCGTCAGCTTCGCGCCGTCGCCGGACGCGGAGCCCTGCCAGGGCGTGCCGGTCGCCGCCGCGGCGTACGGCAACCTGCACGGCGTGCCGCGCCGTACGTGCCGGTTGTGCGGCGAGTGCGACATCGGCTGCAACGACGGCGCGAAGAACAGCCTCGACCACACCTACCTGTCGGCCGCCCGGCACCACGGCGCGGACCTGCGCACGCTGCACGAGGTGCGGCGCGTCCGGCCGCGGGTGGGCGGCGGCTACGACGTGCAGTACGTCGAGCACATGCCGCGCGGGGACGACACGGCCGAGGACGGCGACGGGCCGCCGCGGTCGACCGGGCCGCACACGATCAGCTGCGACCGGCTCGTCCTGGCCGCCGGCACGTACGGCACGTCGCATCTGCTGCTGAAGAACCGGGCGGCCTTCCCCGGCCTGAGCGCGGCCCTCGGCACGCGCTTCTGCGGCAACGGGGACATGCTGGCGTTCCTGCTGCGGGCCACCGACCGGAGCAGGACCCGGCCCATCCGGGCGAGCCGCGGACCGGTCATCACCAGCGCGATCCGGCTCGACGACGGCGCGGACGGGCGCGGCGCCTACATCGAGGACGGCGGCTATCCCGAGTTCGTCGACTACCTGGCCGAGGGCGCGGCCATGGGGCCCGGCCGCGTCGCGCGGTTCCTGCTGCGGCGGCTGCGCAACATCGTCACCCACGACACCAACCTGTCCGCGGAGTTCGCCGACCTGATCGGCCGGGGCGAGCTGTCGGGCACCTCGCTGCCGCTGCTCGGCATGGGCCGCGACGTCCCCGACGGAAGGCTGCGCCTGCGGGACGGCCGCCTCGACGTGGAGTGGACGGCCGAGACGAGCGAGGACTACTTCGACCGGGTGCGTGCCATCATGCGAAGGATCGGCGACGTGCTCGGCGCGGAGTACGCCGACAGTCCGCCATGGTGGCGCAGACGGGTCATGACCGTGCATCCGCTGGGCGGCGCGCCGATGGGCCTCCATCCGGGCGAAGGGGTGTGCGACGCGTACGGGGAGGTCTTCGGGTTCCCCGGGCTGTACGTCGCGGACGGCGCGGCCCTTCCCGGGCCGGTCGGCGCCAACCCGTCGCTGACGATCGCCGCGCTCGCCGACCGCATGTGCACCAGGATCCTGGAGACCCGCGCGGCCGTCACCGCGCCCGTGGCGAAGCTGTCCCCGATCGAGGCGGAGGCCGTGCCGGTGGGGGCGGCGGCCCGGCCGGCGGACGCCCCCGAAGCTCCGGCCGCCGCCGCGGACGGCCCGCGCGCCTTCGCGGCGGGCCCGCAGGACGAGCCGAGCGTGTTCGAGGGCCGCACCTCGCTGTGGTTCGTGGAGGAGATGCGGGGCCTCCTGCTGCCCGGCCCGCCCGGCCGCGCGGCCCGTGGCGGTCCGGCCGGAGGCTTCCCGTTCGCCTTCCGCCTCACGATCACGATCGACGACATCGAGCGTTTCCTCACCGACCCCGGGCACGAGGCCAGGGCGGAGGGCTGGATCGAGGCCGACCTGTGCGGCGGCAGGCGGCCCCTCGCCCGGGGGTCGTTCAACCTGTTCGTCCCCGGCGAGACGGCCGGGCAGCGGTGCATGCGCTACCGCCTGCACTTCTACGACGCCGACGGCCGTCCCCGGACGCTGGCCGGGCACAAGGAGATCCAGCCGGGCGCACCGACCCGCCTGTGGCTGGACACCTCCACCCTGCACGCCCGCCTGCTGGAGGGACACGTCGAGGAGGACGGGGACGAGCGGGCGGCCGTGGTCGCCACGGGGGCGCTGCGCATCCTGCCGTCCGACCTCGTGCGGATGCTCACCACCTTCCGTACGGCAGGCCCGGACGGCACGGCGGCGGTGGCCCGCTTCTGCCGCTTCTTCCTCGGCGAGCTGTGGGAGGTCTACGGCCCGGGCTGATCACTGGGCCCAGGGGTCGTAGTCGACCTCGAGCGGTTCCTGGCCGGGCCGGTCGGGCTCGGGGACGTGCCGGAGGTTGACCCGGATCCTCGTCCACACGGAGCTGCGCCCCCGCATGGAGTCGACCAGGACGTCGGCCGGCCGCAGGAGCCGCGCCACCTCGGGGTGGCGGGCCTTCCACCGCTCGAGCCCGGCCATCGCCTCCTCGCGCGTGGCCGCCCTGGCGATCTCGACGAGCGGCATGACCGGCTGTCGCCGCCCCCGCACGGGCGGGGCCGCCGGCCTGTCCGGCCGCGGGCCCTGGGCCTCGGCCAGGTCGAGCAGGGCGTCCAGGGAGCCCGCCCGCTCGTCCATCCCGGCCCACGGGTCGCCCACTTCGGCGTAGCGGTCGGGCATGGACGCGAGCGTGAAGTCCTCCGGCCGGCACCCGGGCACCTCGTCCCAGGTCAGCGGGGCCGAGACGAGGCCGGTCGGCCGTACGGAGTAGGCGGAGGCGACGGTGTGGTCGCGGGCGTTCTGGTTGTAGTCCACGAAGACGCCCTGGCGTTCCTCCTTCCACCACCGGCTGGTGGCGACGTCCGGCTCGCGGCGCTCGACCTCCCTGGCCACCGCCTCGGCGGCCCGCCGTACGTCGCGGAAGGTCCACCGCGGCTCGATGCGGGCGTAGACGTGGAACCCGCGTGAGCCGGACGTCTTGGGCCAGGCGGTCAGACCGTGCTCCTCCAGCACGTCGCGGGCGACCAGGGCGACCCGGACGATCTGCTCCCATCCGACGCCGGGCACGGGGTCGAGGTCGATCCGCAGCTCGTCCGGGTGGTCGAGGTCCTCGGCCCGCACGGGATGGGGGTTGAGGTCGACGCAGCCCAGGTTCACGGTCCACAGCAGGCAGGCGAGATCGCGGATCACCACCTCGTCCGCCGTACGGCCGGAGGGGTAGCTCAGCTCGACGACCTCCACCCACTCGGGGCGCTTGGCCGGCGCGCGCTTCTGGAAGAACGCCTCCTTGTCGACGCCGTGCACGAAGCGCTTGAGTATCACCGGCCGGTCGGCCACGCCGCGCACCGCGCCATCGGCGACCACCCGGTAGTAGGAGATCAGGTCGAGCTTCGTGTGCCCGGTCCGCGGGAAGACCACGCGGTCCGGATTCGTGATCTTCACGATCCTGCCGTCGAGCTCCAGCGTCATGCCGCCACACTACGTCGATCCCCCGCCCGCGCCCGGGATCCCGTGCGGAGCCGGGCCGCTGACATTTGCGGGCGGACGCTCTAAGATCGCCGCGCATACCGAGGTTCGCATCGCCTGAGGAGCGGCTCGGCGACCCGAAAGGCAGGCGCACGCCCCATGATCTCCGACAGACGGTCCGCGTCGGCCGTGGAAGGTCTCATCTCGTTACCGCTGGAACCTCTGCTCACCAAGGACTACGAGACCGATCCCGCGCTCGTCCACGAGCGCCTGCGCGCGACGTACGGCCCGGTGGCCCCGGTCGACCTCCTCGGTGTGCCGGTCTGGCTCGCGATCGGCTACGACGAGGTGCTGCACGTCATGCAGAACCCGGGCGACCTGTGGAGCAAGCGCGTGGACAACTGGCGGGCGTACGCGGAGGGGCGCGTTCCCGCCGACTGGCCGCTGCTCGCCCTCCTGCGGGCCGACAACTCGGGCTTCCACGACGGGGACAGGCACCGGAGCCTGCGCGGCGCCTGGTCCGCGGGGCTCCGGCCGTTCCAGGAGCCCGGAAGCGGGCAGGCGCAGCGGCTGGAACGCGCCATGCTGCGGTTCTGCGACGACCTCATCGGCGTGATGGCGGAGGGCGGGCCCATCGGATGGGCGGACCTGGTCACCCAGTACGGGCGGCCGTTCCCGCTGCTCGTCGCCAACCACCTGCTCGGCGTCACCATCGAGCGGGGCGAGGACATGGTGATGGACCAGTGGCGCCTGCTGGACGGCCCCGACTCCGCCGGGGCGTACCAGCGGCTCTTCGCCGCCCTCCACGAACTGGCGACGGCCAAGCGGCACCACCGGGGCGACGACCTGCCGTCGTACATGCTGGAGGCGAAGCCGGACCTCACCGACGAGGAACTGGCCGGCGAGCTGTTCATGCTGTCCGGCTTCCTCGACTTCACCGGCAGCCTGATCTGCAACGTCATCGTCGAGGTGGTCACCAACCCCCGGATGCGGGAGACCGTGTCGGTCGGCGCGATCGAGGAGACCGTCAACCGCGTCGCCCTGCTCAACCCGGCGCTGGCCAACGTGACCTTGCGCTACGCCAGGACGGACCTGAGACTGGGCCGCTTCACGATCGCGGCAGGCGACCCGGTGATGCTGTCCATCGCGGGCGCCCACACCGACCCGCGGCTCACCGCCGCGCTCCGGGACACCGTCCGCAGCACCCGCGCGCACCTCGCGTGGGGCGCGGGCCCGCACAGGTGCCCGAGCCAGCGGCTGGCCACCCAGATGGCCACGATCGCCGTGCGCCGGCTGCTCGACCGCTTCTCCACGCTCGAGCTCGCGGTCCCCCGCGACGAGCTCGCCTGGCGCCCCTCCCCCTTCATCCGCACGCCGCTCTCCCTGCACGTGCGCTACCAGGTCAACCCGAGCTTCGCCGCCGCGCCCTGGCCGGGACCCGAGGCCGGCGCCGAGCCGTCGCCCGCCGCCGAGGGCGGCGGTGACTGGCGCCCGAGGTCCGGCCTCTGGGCGTTCCTGCGCAAGCTGCGCCGCATGCAGTGATCGAAGCCACAGGGATTCGTGGTCACGCTGGCGGCGTTCCTGGCCTTCCAGGGCGTCGTGCTGCTGCTGGTGACCCGCCGCGGCCGGTCCGCCCCACTCGGGGCCGGCCCCCGGTCGACACGACCGCCCCGGGTCACGCGAACCAGGTGATCGCCTGCCCGTGCGACCGGGTCCAGGCGAGCGGAGTCCCGTCCAGCGCGAGCACGTTGAACAGCGCCGCACCCGGCGGCCGCGGCAGCCCCGCGTACGGCAGCACGTCCGGGGCCTCGTTCGCGATCCAGTGCCCCGGCAGCCCACGGGCCAGCTCGGCGAACGCCCGCCGCCTCGGCGCCGGCACCTGGTACAGGACCGAGGTGTGGAACACCACGAGCGTCGCGCCCCGCGGCGCCTGCGCGGCCAGCGCCGGCAGGTCGTCCACCAGGTCGCCGCGCACGAGCAGCGGCGGCTCGGCCGCGGCGACGGACGCCGCGGCCCGCAGCCGGGCCCGGCGGTGCACGTGTTCCGGCCAGACGAGGGCGTCGAGCCACGCGACGTCCGCGGGATCGGTCACGTCGAGCGGGTTCAGATCGAGCCCGGCCCGCCAGACGACCCGGGGCAGGCGGGCCGGCGGCGCCACCCCGGTCGCGGCACAGTCCAGGACCGGTTCGCCGGCCCCGACCAGGTGCTCGCCGTAGCGGTAGGCGTACCGGTCGGGGTAGAGACACAGCCCGGCCGAGGCGCCGACCTCCAGCAGGGCGAGCGGCTGCGGCAGCGCGGCGAGCACCGGCAGCAGCAACGCGCACCGTCCGGCCTCGTTCGTCTGCGTGGCGCGGGTGCGCATCTCCGCTTCGACCGCCGGCCAGTTTCCCAGGGTGTAGTCGCGGAACGCGGCGGGGTCCTCGACCGGGCCGCCGAGGAACCGTACGACGCCGAACAGCAGGTTCGGCTGCCGCTTCGCCGGCGGGAGCGTGCCGAGCAGCGCGAGCATCTCACGGTCGCGGGAGACCGCGAGCGCCAGGCGCTCGTACGCCGGGGACACGCCGCGCGCCTCGCGAGCGGCGAACCCGGCGTAGATCTCGCTGATGGTCATGTCCCGATGATCGCCTTGCGCCGCCTCCCGCGCTCCTGGCGGGGCGGCCGGGGCGGCCGGGGCGGCCGGGGCGGCCGGGGCGGCCGGGGCGGCCGGGGCGGCCGGGCTCGGTCAGGCGAGGCCGGCGGCGCGCAGGGCCTCGCCGAAGGCGGCGCGGTTGGCCCGCTGGTCGGCGACGGCGCGATCGAGGGCCTCGGTGTCGGCCGCGCGGAAGGCCGGGACGTCCTGCTCGACGACGATCCAGCCCTCGTAACCCGACCGCCGCAGCTCGCCCAGCACGGCGGGCAGGTCCAGGTCGCCCCGCCCGAGCGGCGGGAAGCCGCCCGCCGCGACCAGATCCCACAGGTCGCCGCCCCTCGCGCGGACCCGGGCGAGGATGTCCCGGGAGGCGTCCTTGACGTGCACCTGGCGGATGCGCGGGCCCCACTCGCGGATGGCCGCCACGGGGTTGCCCCCGGCCAGCCACAGGTGCCCGGTGTCCAGGCACAGCGAGACGTCGGTCAGGCCGAGCAGCCGCTCGATCTCCTCCGGGGTCTCCACGTCGGTGCCCAGGTGGTGGTGGAAGACGGGTTCCAGGCCTCGGTCACGGCAGCGGGCCGCCGCCTGCCCGACGCGCGCGGCGTAGGCGGGCCAGTCGCCGTCGGGCAGGGACAGCCGTGGGTCGGGGGGCATGCCGGGACGGGCGAACCGTTCGGGCCGGTCCGGGCACGCGAGCGTGGGCCGCGGCGCGAACCGCGGGTCGGCCGCCCACGTCCTCCCCGCCGCCCGGACCGGCCCGGTCCGTTCGCCTCCCGAGCCGCCGGACCCGGCGTCGTACGCGGCCTCGGATCCGGCATCGGACCCGGCGTCGTACGCGGCGTCGCGGGCGGCGGCGAACACGTCGAGGGCGGCGTCGAGCGCGGCCAGGTCCTCGCGGAAGCCGTCCGGGTCGCCGTAGCGGAGGTCCACCCACCCGCCCGCGAGCCCGAGACCATGCTCCGCGAGCCGGGCGGGCAGGCTTCGCGCCGTTCCCAGGTAGCCGATCGGCCCGGAGTCGGTGCCGTCGTACCCGGCTTCGCGCATCGTCGCGAGCATCTCGCCCGGCTCCGGCGGCGCGCCGCCGGCGCGGTAGACGCCGAAGTTGACGGGCGCGCTCGCCACCCGCACCGCCCAGGAATCGGCCCGCGCCGTCATGATCCGCTGAGGTAGCGCTCGGCCAGCTCGCAGCTGCCCAGGGTGTAACCGGCCCCGAGTTCCCCGGCGATCTCGGCGGCCGAATGGGAGCCGATCCACGCGACGAGGAGGAGGCGGCGGAACATGATGAACGTCCAGATCTCGGCCTCGTCCTCCTTCGGCAGGTCGAGCACGGACCGGTAGCCGCGCACCCACGCCTCCGCCATGTGCGGCACCTCGGGACGGTGCTCGATGAAGCTCAGGGCGGCGCCGAGATCGTAGAGGTACCAGCCGAGGCCGCAGTCGTCGAAGTCGATGACGCCGATTCCCGCCTCGCCGTCGACGAGCAGGTTGGCCAGGCGCAGGTCGGCGTGGATGAGCCCGTACCGGTCCGGGCCCTTGCCGAACCGCTCCAGCCTGCGGCGCAGCTCGGCCTCCAGCCGGGCGAGCACGGCGTGCGCCTCCTTGTCCACGCCCAGGCCGTCCTGCCACCTGCCCCATCGGGGCACCGGGCCGAAGGCGGCGTCCAGATCCCAGTGGAACCGGGTGAAGGACGGAGGACTCGCCCAGGCGCGGGCGTGGCGGTGCATGCGGGCCGTCAGCGCGCCCAGCCGCTCGAACTCCTCCACCAGCCGGTCCTCGGCCGGCTCGGCGCCGGGCAGGAACTCGAACATCACGCAGTGGCGGGGCTCGAAGCCGGGGTCCTCCACGGTGACGACCCGCGACCCGTCGGGCGCCGGCAGCACGCGGGGGGTGACGACGCCCGCGTCGTCGCGCAGCGCCTCCAGCCAGGCGAGCTCGCTGGCGATGGCCTCCGGCGAATGGTAGCCGAGCCGGTGGACCCGCAGGATCGCCGTCGTGCCGCCGTCGTCGACCTTGAAGGTGGCGTTCTCCGACACGTTGAGCAACGTCACGGCGGCGTCCGGGGACAGGCCGTACCGCTCCCTGGCGCGGTGGGCGACCCCCACGACGCGGGTGAGGACGTCGTCGCCCCCGGACAGGTCGTGGACCTGCATGCGCTCTCCCATCGGATCCCGTGAAAGGTGTCCGTCAGATCTTCTCCTGTGATCGTCGAGATCGTTACGCGAGGGAGCGGGCGGAAAATGCGTTTTCCGGCCCGGGCCGTTTCCGTACACTCGCCAATGATCACGCGCGCCGCGACCCCGCGGCGCGCGCCATGACCGAGAGAGGGGAGTTGACCGTGCGCCAGCGCATCGCGGTCGTCGTCCTCCGGTCGCGGCACGAGGTGATCCTGGTGTCCACGTCGCTTCCCGGTGCCCGCCGCGCGGCCCGCACCGGACGTTCCTGACGAACTCCACACCCCTGGTTGAAGCGGATCGATCCGGAGGCCCGGTCATGGCCTCGGCGCTCCGCCATGGCGTCCGCCGCAGGGGTCGCGTCCGGCCCGAATCCGGCCGGTTCGTCTCGTCAGGCCAATCGCGCCCGCCACCGTAGGAACCCTCCCGAAGGGCATGGCCATGCGCGCCGACCTGAGACACGATCACCTCGTCCCGCTGACCGGCATCCGCAACCTGGGCATCCTCGCCCACGTCGACGCGGGCAAGACCACCGTCACCGAACGGATCCTCTACCTCACCGGCGCCGTCCACCGGCGCGGCGAGGTGCACGAGGGGACCACCGTCACCGATTTCGACCCCCTGGAGCGCGACCGCGGGATCACCATCTTCGCCGCGGCCGTGAGCTGCCTGTGGGACGGCCACCGGATCAACCTGATCGACACCCCGGGCCACGTGGACTTCTCCGACGAAGTGGAGCGCTCGCTGCGGGTGCTCGACGGCGCGGTCGCGGTGTTCGACGCCGTCGCGGGCGTCGAGCCGCAGAGCGAGTCGGTGTGGCGCCAGGCCGACCGCTACGGCGTGCCACGCATCGCGTTCGTCAACAAGATGGACCGCGCCGGCGCCGACCTCGACGCGGCGGTCGCGTCGATCCGCGCGCGGCTGCGGGTCACGCCGCTGGTCGTCCAGCTGCCCATCGGACGCGAGGACGGGTTCACCGGCGTGGTGGACCTGCTGCGGATGCGGGCGCTGACCTGGGACGCCGGCCGTGACACGCCCACGGAGGGACCGGTGCCGGAAGCCCTCGGGGACGAGGCCCGCCGGCGCCGCCGCCTGCTCGAGGAAACGGTGGCCGAGCTCCACCCGGCGGCGCTGGAGGAGTTCTGCGCCCGGCCGGAGATCTCGGCGCCGACTCTCGCCGCCGCCCTGCGCGACCTGACCCTGAGTGGCGAGGCCGTGGTGGTGCTGTGCGGGTCGGCCTACCGCGACCGGGGCGTCGAGCCGCTGCTGGACGCCGTCGTGGCCTATCTGCCCGCACCGCCCGACGTGCCGCCCGTACGCGGCGCGTGGGACGGATCCGGGCAGGAGCGGCCGGCCGATCCGGCGGCGCCGTTCGCCGCGCTGGTGTTCAAGGTGCACGCCGCCGCCACCGGGCGGCTGACCTACCTGCGTGTGTACGCGGGGACGATCAGGAGGGGGGACGTCGTGCTGGACGCCGGCGCCCGGCGCACCGAGCGGATCGGCCGCATCCTGCGGGTGCAGGCCGACCGGCACACCGAGACGGACCGGGCCACGGCCGGGGACATCGTCGCGGTGGCCGGGGTCAAGGCGGCCCGCGCCGGAGCCACTCTCTGCGCTCCCGGCGCGCCGCTGGTCCTCGAACCGCCGGTCACGGCCTCGCCGGTGGTCTCCGTGGCCGTCGAGCCGCGCGGACGCGGCGACGCCGACCGGCTGGCGGCCGCGCTGGCCCGGCTGACCGACGAGGACCCATCGCTGTCGGTCCGGACCGACCCCGAGACCGGCCAGACGGTGCTGTCGGGGATGGGCGAGTTGCACCTGGAGGTCGCGGTGGAGAAGCTCCGCCGGGCCCACGGGCTCGACGTCTCCGTCGGGCGGCCCCGCGTCGCCTATCGGGAGACGGTCGTGCGCGGGGTTTCCGGGCTGCTCTACCGGCACGTCAAGCAGGACGGCGGCGCGGGGCAGTTCGCCCACGTCGTGCTCGACGTGGACCCGATGGACGACGCCGACGGCTTCGTCTTCCGGTCGACGGTCACCGGCGGCCGGGTGCCCCGCGAATACGTCGGGGCGGTGGAGGCCGGTTGCCGTGACGCCCTCGCCGAGGGACCGCTCGGCGGTCATCCGGTGACCGGCCTGCGGGTCACGCTCACCGACGGCGCCACCCACCCGAAGGACTCCTCGGAGATGGCGTTCCGGACGGCCGGGCGGCTCGCGCTGCGGGAGGCGCTGCGTGCCGGTGAGATGGCACTGCTGGAGCCGCTGGCCGAGGTCACCGTCACCGTGCCGGAGGACGCCGTCGGCGGGGTGCTGGGCGACCTGGCGGCCAGGCGCGGCCGGGTCACCGGTTCGGCGGCGCTGGCGGGCACCCTGCCGGACACCGGGGCAGACACTCGGGCAGACACCCGGACAGGCACCGTGGTGGTCACCGCGACCGTGCCGCTGGCCGAGCTCTTCGGGTATGCGACCGCGCTGCGCGGGCGAACCCGGGGCAGGGGCGCCTTCACCAGCCGGCCCGCCGGCTACGCCCGGGTGACCGGCGCCGCCACGGCTACCCGGACGGACCCCGCCCGGTAGACACGACCGCGCAGGCGCGGTGGGCGGCACCATGCGAGAGGCGCTCCGCCGGGTCCTGCTCGTGCGCACGTGCGGGCGGGTCCGGACGGAGCGCCGTGGCGCCCCCTTGATCCGCCGCGGCGCCCCGGGGTTTGTCGCGGCGCCCCTTGGTTTTGCCGTGGTGCCCCGGGGTCCGCCGTGGCGCCCCTTGATTTTGCCGTGGTGCCCCGGTACGCGGGGCGCGGGCGATCACCGGCGACCCGCGCGACGACGGTTCCCGGACGGCTTCTACCCTCGAACACGTCAACCGGTCCGATCGACAGTGGGAGTCGGATGAGCCTCGACACACCTGCCGCCAACGCCGCCGTGACGTTCGACAGCGGTGGCGAGACCCTGCTGGGGGTCCTCCATCTGCCCGCCGGGGCCGGGCCGCATCCGATCGTGGTGCTGCTGCACGGCTTCCCCGGACACGAGCGCAACTTCGACCTGGCCCAGGACCTGCGGCGGGCGGGGTACGCCTCCCTCGTCTTCCACTACCGCGGCTCCTGGGGCGTCGGCGGCACCTGGTCGTGGGGGAACGCGCTGGAGGACGCCGCCCGCGTCGCGGCGGCCGTACGCGATCGGGAGTTCGCGGCGGCGCACCGCCTCGACCGGGACCGGCTGGCGCTGGCGGGGCACAGCTTCGGCGGCTTCGCCGCGCTGACGACCGCGGCGGCCGACCCGTCGGTCACCGCCGTCGCGTCGGTCTCCGCCTTCGACTTCGGCCGGGTCGGGGTCGCCTGCCGGCGGGACGACACGCTGCGGGCGGCGTACGTCGAGGGCTTCGGCGAGGACCTGCTTCCGCTGAAGGGGACAGGCGGCGAGGCGCTGGTCGAGGAGATGGTTTCGGCGGGCGAGGCGTGGAGCCTCGCCGGGCTCGCCCCGCGGCTCGCGGACCGGCCGGTCCTGCTCGTCGGCACGGCCGGGCGCGACACCGTCACCCCCGCCGCCGAGCACCACGAGCCGGTGGTGGCGGCGTACGCCGCGCACCCGGTGCCGCTTCTGGAGCACCGGGTGTTCGTCACCGACCACGCCCTGTCGGACCACCGCCTCGAACTCGCCGAGACCCTCCGCGACTTCCTCGACCGGCACCTCGGACGCTGACCGCCGGCGGCCGGCGGTGGCGTCCAGGCGCCGGCCGCCCCCGTGGGCCCGGCGGCGCGGGACAACGCCCGTACCCTCCGGACCCGCTCTCGTCGCCTCGCGGTAAGCGTGGATCCGGGGGCACCCCGGCCTATCGTGAATCATGTCCGCACGTCGCGCGTGGCGGCCCGCGCCGAGAGCTCTGTGGTACGCGATTCCCGTCGTCCTCTTCCTGAGCGCGGCGGTCTTCTGGGTGCTCGCACTTGTGGCGTGGGTGGCGCCGAAGCCGCTCTACGACGTCTTCACATCCGACGGGGTGGAGCTTCCCCCGCAGTGGTATGAGCCCGGGCAGCGGTTCTGGGCCGGGGTGGCGTGTTTCCTGACCGGGCTCGTCGTGAGCGTCGTCCTCGCCGCCCTGCGCCGGCGCGCCGGAGCGCCCCATCAGCCGTCCGTTCCGCCGGAGCGGCCGGGGCCGTAGGGACGGTCGCCGCGCAGGGTGATGCGGTGCATGACGCGGTGCGCGTCGCCGCCTTCGCGGTTGGCGTAGTGGGCCGTGCTCCGGTTGTCCCACACGGCGACGTCGCCGACCCTCCAGGTGAACCCGGGGCTGACGAAGATCCCCTTACGGCCGGTCTCGGGGTGGACGCGGACCACGGGGTGCTCCACCGGCTCCAGCCGGGTGACGACCTCGCCGTCCAGACGTTGCCCCTGCCGCCGCGGCGGCGCGCTACCGGGCGCGGGCCCGGTGTCAGTCGTCGATCGCCTGATAGAGGGTGGTCCAGAAGTCGTGGACGAGCCGCATCGAATCCGGGGTGGACGCCCCGACCTGGGTGAGCAGGATTCCGGTGAGTCGCTCGGCCGGGTCGGCGTAGGCCGCGGTGCCGCTTCCGCCGTCCCAGCCGAACTGGCCGACGGAGGCGTAGTCGCCGCGGTAGGTGCGCACCGCCATGCCGAAGCCCCACCCGCCGTGCTGCCCCTGGCCGTGCGAGATGTGGACGTTGTCGACGGCCATCGCGTTCCTGGCGGCGTTCTGCTCGGGCGTGAGGCGGTTGGTGGTCATCAGCTCGACGGCGGGCCGGGACAGGATCCGCTCGCTCCCGTGCGTCCCGCCGTTCAGCAGCATCCGGAAGTAGGCGTGGTAGTCGTCGACGGTGGAGACCAGCCCGCCGCCCCCGCCCTGGAACGCCGGCGGGGTGCTCCACCGTCCCCCTTCCGCCTCGTCCCACACGAGGAACTCGCCGGTCCGCGGGTCGGGGGCGTAGAGCGTCGGCAGCCGGTCGATCCGCTCGGCGGGGACATGAAAGCCGGTGTCCTTCATGCCCAGCGGCTCGAAGACGCGTTCGCGCAGGAACTCCCCGAACGACTGTCCCGTGACCCGGGAGACGAGCACACCGACCAGATCGCTGCTGATCTGGTACTGCCAGCGCTCCCCCGGCTGGTGCATCAGCGGAAGCTCACCCAGGCGGCGCATCCACTCATCCGGCTCGGGCATCGGCTCCGGCAGATTGGGCGTGAGCCCCCGCTCGAAGACCGCGTTCATGATCGGGGTGCCCAGCGACGTCATGTCCATGCCCAGGCCGAACGTGGAGGACAGCACGTCCCGGACGGTGATCGGCCGCCGCGCCGGCACGGTGTCGTCCAGCGAGCCGTCGACCCGCCTCAGCACCCGCCGGTCGGCGAGCTCCGGCAGCCACGGGTCCACGGTGTCGTCCAGCCGCAGCCTGCACTCGTCGAGCAGGACCATCGCCGCCGCGATCGTGACCGGCTTGGACGTGGACGCCATCCGGAAGATCGTGTCCCGGCGCATCGGCGCGCCACCGTCGTGGCGCGTCGTCCCGATCGCCTCGACGTACGTCTCGTCCCCCCGGCCCACCAGCGCGACGAGCCCGGGGATCCTCCCGGACTCGACGTGCCGGGTCAGCACCTCACGCACTCTGCGCAGCCCTGCCGCGGACAAGCCGTTTCTCATCTCGAATCTCCTTCGCACACTGTCCGTCGTTCAGAAATCTCTGAACATCGGTGACAGTACATTGCGTTCACAGATCGGTCAACACATGGTCCCGACACCAGGCCCTGCACAAGCGTGATATCAGGGATGTTCATTGCAATGATTATGCGAGCGAACGCAATGGGCGATCGGACGCACGTTGCAATGGGCTCTGAGTGAATGCATACTGTGCAGCGGGCGTGGGGCGAACGGCTCCGCGCAGGTGACAGACAGGAGACCATCGCCGATGCCGGGAGGCAGACTCACCGACGAGGACCGCCGGCACATCGCCGCGGGGCTGGCCGAGGGACTCGGATACGCCGAGATCGGCCGGCGTCTGGGACGGCCCGCCTCGACCGTCATGCGGGAGGTCACCCGCAACGGCGGACCCGGCGGCTACGGGGCGGACCGCGCGCACGAGGCCACCAGGCATCGTGCGCGCCGGCGCAAACCGGCACAGCCTCCGGCCCCGCCCGTCCCCGACAGCGGCCATGGACGTGACCCGGGGGCGGTCGAGGACTTCACGGAGTCCTTCATCGCGCTCCTCGTGCAGCAGGGGCTGCCCCGGATGGAGGCCAGGGTGCTGGCCTGCCTGTACGTCACCGACTCCGGCGCTCTCACCGCGGCCGAGCTGGTGCGGCGGCTCCGCGTCAGCCCCGCGTCGATCTCGCACGCCGTCGCCTTCCTCGAACAGCAGGGGATGCTCAGGCGGGAACGGGTCCCCGGCGCGCGGCGCGAACGCTATGTCATCGACGACGAGATCTGGCTGCGCTCCATGCAGGCGTCCCTGCGGATGAACGACGCCCTGGTGAACGCGTCGCGGCGCGGGGCCGAGATCCTCGGGGCCGCGACCCCGGCGGGTGCCCGCTTCGAGGCCTCCGCCGAACTCCTGCTCCTCGTGAGCGACGCCTTCCGGCAGGTCATGGAGCAGTGGCGGCAGGGCCGCGCGGCGCAGCCGGGAGCGTAGGGGCGACGTGCGGGATATGGTCGCCGAGTGCCCGACGCGATCTTCGCCCACCCTCGCCTGGCCGCCGTCTACGACGCCTTCGACGGTGACCGTGACGACCTGAGCGCCTATCTCCGCATCGCCGACGAGCTGGGCGCCGGGCGCGTGCTCGACGTCGGCTGCGGAACGGGGTGCCTGGCGGTCCTGCTCGCGGACCTCGGACGCACGGTCATGGGCGTCGACCCCGCGGAGGCGTCGCTGCGGATCGCCAGGTCGAAGGACCCGGCCGGAAGGATCACCTGGGTCCACGGCGACGCCACCGGCCTGCCGCCGTTCGGCGCCGACCTCGCCGTCATGACGGGGAACGTCGCGCAGGTGTTCCTCACCGACGACGAATGGACGCGGACGCTCCGGGGCGTGCGCGCCGCGCTCCGCCCGCGGGGGCATCTCGTGTTCGAGACCAGACGCCCCGAGCGCCGGGCGTGGGAGGAATGGGCCCGCGACACCGGTCCGGTCGTCCTCGACCTGCCGGAGACCGGGGTGGTGGAGCGGCGTCTCGAGGTCACCGACGTGAGCCCGCCGCTAGTGTCCTTCCGCTACACCTACACCTTCGCGGCGGACGGCGCGGTCGTCACGTCGGACTCGACTCTCCGGTTCCGCGACCGGGACGAGGTGGAGGAGAGTCTGACCGCGAGCGGCTATCGCGTGCTGGACGTGCGCGACGCCCCCGACCGCCCGGGTCGCGAGTTCGTGTTCGTCGCGCGGCGAACGACCTGAAGCACCCTCAGTGGTCGCCCGCGTCGGCGAGGAGGCGGCGGGCCTGGCGGACGACGGCCTCGTCGACGAAGCGGCCGTCGGCGAGGGCGACCGCCCCCTGGTCGGCGGCGGAGACGACCTCCAGGGCGGCGACGACCTCCTCCCGGGTCGGCCGGTAGGCCGCCGCGATCACCGGCAACTGGATGGGGTGGATGGCCGCCCGGCCGCGAAAGCCCATGGCCCGGCCCTCGGCGCAGGACGCGGCCAGGCCGTCGAGGTCGCGGACGTTCGGATACACCGACTGCGCCGGGGCCGGCAGGCCCGCCGCGCGGGCCGCCACCACGATGCGGGAGCGCGCCCAGGCCAGGCCCGCCTCATCGGTCACGCCGAGGTCGGCGCGCAGGTCGGCCTCGCCCATGCCGATCCCGGCCACCGCCGGGGAGGCCGTGGCGATCTCGAACGCCCGCTCCAGCCCGAGGGCCGACTCGACGATGGGGCGCAGCGGCACGCCCGGCACCGCGTCGGCGATCCAGCGGACCTCGTCGGCCGACTCCACCTTCGGCACGCGCAGGCCGCCGCTGCCGTGCAGCAGCGTGCCGAGCGCGTGCAGGTCGGCCTGGCCGTACGGCGTGCGGACGTCGTTGACGCGGATCTCCACACGCGGCTGCGGCGTGGCCAGCAGGGCGACGGTCGCGGCCCGGGCGTTGCCCTTGTTCTCCGGGGCGACCGCGTCCTCCAGGTCCACGATCACCATGTCGGCCTCGCCGTCGAGCGCCTTGGCGACCCGGTCCGGACGGTCGGCGGGCACGTACAACCACGTCAGGGGGCTGCCGGCCGAAGGCCCGGAGGAAAACCCAGTGGAAGGCACGGCCTCAACTCCTCGCGAATCGTCCGTGCCCCTTTCCCCATGATCGGTGCTCATGCCGCACCACGGTGTGACATGTCACACCACGCCCTTGGCCCGCAGGGCCTCGATGTCCCCACCGGTCAGGCCGAGGCCGTGCAGGATCTCGTCGGTGTCGGCGCCGTGCGGACGGCCGGTCCACCGGATGCTCCCGGGAGTCTCCGACAGCCGGAACATCACGTTCTGCATCCGCAGCGGGCCCAGCTCGGGGTCCTCCACCGTGGTCACGGCGTCGAGCGCCCGCAGCTGCGGGTCGGCCAGCACGTCGCGCACGTCGTAGATCGGCGCCACGGCGGCCTCCGCCTCCTCGAACGCCCGGAGCACCTCCTCGCGGGTCCGCTCTCCGACCCACGCCGCCACGGCCGCGTCCAGCTCGTCCGCGTGCGCCACCCGGCCCGCGCCCGTGGCGAACCACGGTTCCTCGGCCAGCTCGGGCCGCCCGACCAGGCGGATCACCCGTTCGGCGATGCTCTGGGCGGAGGTGGAGACCGCGACCCAGGAGCCGTCGCTGCACCGGTAGGTGTTGCGCGGCGCGTTGTTCACCGAGCGGTTGCCCGTACGCGGGGGCACGACGCCGAGCCGGTCGTAGACGGTCGGCTGGGCGCCCAGCACGGTCAGGATCGGCTCGACGATGGACAGGTCGACGACCTGCCCGCGGCCCGACCGCAGGGCCGTCATCACGGCGAACGCGGTCGCCAGCGCGCAGATGCCGTCCGCCAGCCCGAACGGCGGCAGCGTGGGCGGCCCGCCGGGTTCCCCCGTCATCGCGGCGAACCCGCTCATCGCCTCGGCGAGGGTGCCGAAGCCGGGCCGCCTGGCGTACGGGCCGATCTGGCCGAACCCGGTGACCCGGGCGAGCACCAGGCCGGGATTGACCTCGCTGAGCCGGTCCCAGGACAGGTTCCAGCGCTCCAGCGTGCCGGGGCGGAAGTTCTCGATGAGGACGTCCGCGTCCTCGATCAGCCGGACCAGCAGGTCCTGGCCCTCCGGCGTGGACAGGTCGAGCGTCATCGTGCGCTTGTTGCGGCCGAGCATCTTCCACCACAGCCCCTCGGGCCCGTGCCCCCGTGACGGGTCCGGCCTGCGGGGGTGCTCGACCTTGATGACGTCCGCGCCGTAGTCGCCGAGCAGCATGGCCGCGGTCGGCCCGGCGAACAGCGTCGCGGCGTCGATCACCCGTACGCCGTCGAGCGGCCCGTTCACAGCGCCTCCATGTTCCGGCCCTCCAGAAGACGGTCGATCTCGTGGCGGCGCGGCATCGAGGTGCTGGCGCCCTCCCGCTGCACCGACAGCGCCGCCGCGGCCGAGGCGAAGCGCAGCGCCCGCGCCGGGTCGCGTCCCTCGCTCCTGGCCACGGCCAGCGCCCCCGCGAAGGTGTCCCCGGCCGCCGTGGTGTCCACCGCCCGCACCGGTACGGCGGGCTCGCGGAGCCGGGTGCCGTCGCGCGAGCCGTACAGGGCGCCCCGGGCACCCAGGGTGACGACGGCCTCGGGGACGAGGTCCAGCAGCGCCTCCAGCGCGTCCCGGGGATCGTCGCGGCCGGTCAGGGCCGCCGCCTCGTGCTCGTTGGGCACGATGAGGCCGACGGCCTCCAGCAGCTCGGCCGGCAGCGGCACGGCGGGGGCCGGGGTCAAGATGACCTCCGCGCCGGGGACCCGGGCCGCGGCGACCACGGCGTCCATCGGCAGTTCCAGTTGCAGCAGCAGGGCGTCGGACCGGCCGATCGTCTCCGCGTCCCGCGGCGAGGGGCCGGTGACGGCGCCGTTGGCCCCGGGCACCACGATGATCGAGTTGTCGCCGCCGTCCTGCACGACGATGTGGGCGACGCCCGAGGGACCGGGCACGACGCGCAGCCCGCCCGTGTCGACGCCCGCCTCGGCGAGCGCGGCGCGCAGCCCCGGCCCGAACGCGTCGTCCCCGACCGCCCCGAGGAAGGCCACCTCGGCCCCCGCGCGGGCCGCGGCGATCGCCTGGTTGGCACCCTTGCCACCCGGGATCGTGCGGAACGCCCGGCCCGTGATGGTCTCCCCCGGTTTGGGGGCCTGGGCGACGTACGCCACCAGGTCCATGTTGGCGCTGCCGAACACCGAGATCACTGCCGGTCTCCTTCGATGAGCGCGAGCGTGCGGGCGGCGAGCGACTCGATGGACACGCCGTCGAAGCCGGGCAGGCTGCTGGCCAGCCGGTCCCGGGTCGTCCACTCTGCGGGGACGCCGCCCGCGAGCGCCCCGGCGATCGATCCCGCCGTGGCGGCGGCCGAGTCGGTGTCCCAGCCTCCGGCTACGGCCGAGCCGACGGTCGCGGCGAAGTCCCCGGCACCGTGCACTGCGCCGGGCACTGCGCCGTGCACTGCGCCGTGCACTGCGCCGTGCACGAGGGCAGCCGCCAGCAGGGCCGCGTTGTTGACCGTGTGCACCCAGTGGAGGTGTCCGTGCCGCGCGTACAGCCGGTCCACGACCCGCTCGAAGTCCGGCTCCGCGGCGGCGTCGGCCACGGCCTGCCGTACGGCGACGGCCAGGCGCGAGCCGGGCGGCACGACCGACAGACCGGCCTCGATCACCTCGTCCACGCTCCCGGCCACGAGCGCCTGCGCGCACATGGCGGCGGCGAACATCGCGCCGTAGATCCCGTTGGCCGTGTGGCTGAGCCGGGCGTCCCGCCACGCCCGTGCCGCGGCCGTCGCCGGGTCGCCCGGACTGGCCCAGCCGTACACGTCGGCCCTGATCAGCGCGCCGATCCACTCGCGGAACGGGTTGCGATGCGTGGCGGTCGCGGGTGGTTCGAGCCCCAGGAGCAGGTTGCGGTAGGCCGCCCGCTCGGCGGTGAAGACCCGCCCGGCGGGCAGCGCGTCGAGCCAGGCCCGCGCCACGTCCTCGGTCGTGAAGCCCGGTCCGTGCCGTTCGAGCACGGTGAGCGCGAGCAGCGCGTAGTTGAGGTCGTCGTCCTCGGGCACGCCGTCGATGTTCTCCGCGAGGCTGGTGGCCGCGCTGCGGCGGTTCCACGGCCAGCGCTCGGCGATCTCGGGCGGCAGCCCCTTCGCCGTGAACCAGCCGCGGATCGGCCAGTTGCCGGTCGCCTCGGCGATGGCCCTGATCCCCTCGCGGGGGATCTTCTCCACCGGTTTGCCCAGCAGGCATCCGGCGGCCCTCCCCCACCAGGCGGCCAGGACCCGCCCGGGCTCGGGCCGGACGGCGGCGCGCCCGCGGGGCCAGTCCGGGCAGGACGCGACGATCTCCTCCAGCGAGGAGGGCTCGGGCAGCGGCGACTCGATCGCGGCCAGCTCGTCGAGCAGCTCCCCGGCCAGCGCTCGCAGCCCCTCGGGGGCGGGCCCGGCGGAGGCGCCCGCCCGGGGCGGCGCGTCGTGCCCCCCGGCGGCGTGCCAGCGGCGGGCGGCGGCCGCCACCTCGGGGAGCGTCCCCCGCCCGTCCTCGGCGGCCTGCCGCAGCTCGTGGCCGACCAGGTCCTCCGGCTGCACCCACGTCAGCCGGATCACCGCGCGTCTCCCTCCGCCCGCGGCGCGAGCAGGGCGTCGAAGGCGGCCTCGTGCGCGCGGCGGCGCTCCCGGTCGGCCGCGTGGACCCGCCGCGCCACGGCCGCGAGCGCCAGCCCCGGCCCGACCAGGTCCGTACGGCTGGCCGTCTCCACCCGCTCCAGCCAGTCGGCCGGGACGGCGGCCCGTCCGCCGAGCGCCCCGGCGAGGGCCCCGCCCATCGAGGCGATCGAGTCGGCGTCGCGCCCGTAGTTGACGCCGCCGAGCACGGTCTCGCGGTAGTCGCCCTTGGCGATGACCAGGAACGCGAGCGCGAGCGGCAGTTCCTCGATGCTGTGCAGCCGGCTCGGCCGGCGCGCCCCCAGGCCCTGGTCGCGGTAGGTGTCGGCCACCGTGTCGTAGGGCCGGACCGCCGCCCGCAGCGCCTCGAACGAGCCTTCCCAGTGGCCGAGCCCCCGGGCGGCCGAGCAGACCGCGTCGATGGCGGCCCGGGTGCCGTCGTGGGCGAGCCGCAGGCAGGTCGCGACGACCGAGTCGGGTGTCGCGCCCGGCCGCATCGCCTCGGCGACGGCCGCCGCCAGCACGCCCGCCGCCTCCCGGCCGTAGCTCGACTGGTGCGCCCCGGCCAGGTCGATCGCCTCGGCGTACGCGCCGTCGGGGTCGCCGGCGTTGACGACGCCGACCGGAGCCATGTACATCGCGGCGCCGCAGTTGACGATGTTGCCGACGCCGGCCTCGCGGGGGTCGGCGTGGCCGTAGTGCAGCCGCAGCACGAGCCACTTCTCGGCGAGGAACACCCGCTGGAGCGGCAGCGCCTCGGCCTCAAGTTCCGGGATCCACCGCCTCTCGCCGATCATCTCGGGCACCAGGTGGTCGGCCGCGGCGTAGGCGTCGAGGTGGCCGCCGACCCGCTCGTACACGCGGATGAGGGCGTGCGTCATCAACGTGTCGTCGGTGACGTGGCCGTCCCCCTTGTGGTAGGGCGCGATCGGGCGGGCGTCGTGCCAGTTCTCGTTGAAGGGAGGGACGACACCGCGGACGCGGCCCCCGTAACGCTCCTGGATCTGCTCGGGCGTCCATCCCTCGGTGGCCCCGCCGAGCGCGTCGGCCACCGCGGCGCCCGCCACGCACCCCACGGCGCGATCGGCCAGCAGGTCCTCCTGCGGCGTCATCCAGTGTTCCCCCTTGTCCGTACGCGTGATGGGGCGGGCCTCATGCGAGCCGCCCCGCGATGTCCAGCAGGTCGGCTCCGGCGAGCTCCGGCAGGCAGCACCCGGCCAGCGTGCGCACCCGCTCGCGCCAGGCGGCGGGCAGCGCGTCGTGCCCCACGGCGCAGCCGAGCAGCGCGCCCGTGAGCGCGGGCGCGGAGTCGGCGACCGGTGCGAGGCAGGCCGCCGCCGAGACGCCCGCGCCGAACGCCTCCGGGGTCCCTCCGGTGGCCGAGACGGCGGCGTCCGCGAGGGCCAGCGCGATCGGCACCGTCTGTGCGGCGGCGACGCCGTAGCTGTAGACGTGGTCGAGCACGGCGGCGTCCAGGGCGGGGACGGCGGCGAAGGGCGGGCCCGCCGCCCGCGCCGCCGCGAGCGCCTCGCGCGCCGCGTGCCCGATGGCCGTGCCGGCCGGCAGCGCGCCGAGCGCCTCCTCCACCGCCTCGGTCATCCCGGCGCCCTCCGTCAGCGCGGCGACGGCCCTGGCCGTCGCCACCGCCCCGAGCACGCCGTCCTCGGCGTTGGTGACGCGCGCGTCCTCCACCGGGTCCAGGCCCGCCGCGCCGAAGGCGACGGCCCGCACGGCCGCGGCGTCGTCGAAGTGGTGGGGGTTGTCGTGCCCGCTGGCGGGCGGGCGCTTGCCGGCCGCCAGGTTGTCGAGCGCCGCCCACACCGAGACGCGCGCCCGGACGTCGCCGCGGCCCGCGAGGCGGCCGAACGCCTCCGCCCTGTCCTCCCGGATGGTCAGGGCCGTCCAGGCCAGCCACTCGGCGTCGTCGGACGGGCCGAGCGCCAGCGGTGCCACCGGCTGGTTCAGCGCGAACGGCACGGGCAGCGTGGTGACCTGGTGCTCCTCGGCGAACGCGTCGAGCTCCCGGTGCAGCCGTCTGCTCCAGCCGGCCAGCAGCGCCGACCGGTGCCGGGCCGCGGGCCAGCCGGCCGCGTCGCCGGCGGCGAGGCCGGCGAAGGCCCCCCGCACCCGGTCGGGCCTCTCCCCCGATGCCATGTGGTCCTACAGTCCTTTCACCAGCTCGTCGGCCACGTCGCGGATGTCCCGTCCGGCGACCACGGGCAGGCAGCGCCCGGCCACCGGGCCGATCCGCGCGGCCCAGCGCTCCGGCACCGCCGCCTCGCCGCGGCCCGCCCCCGCGAGGGCCCCGGCGACGGCGGCGGTGGTGTCGGCGTCCCTGCCGAGGTTGGCCGCGGTGACGACCGACGCCTCCACCTCCCCGCCGCCCGCCACGTAGGCAGCGAACGCGAGGGCGACCGCCTCGGGCGCCAGGTCCGTCCACGGGTAGTGCGCCATCACGACGGCGTCGTGCAGAGCACGCCCGAAAGAGTCGTGCACAGCACGCCCGGGGGCATCGTGCGAAGCACGCCCGGAAGAGTCGTGCAGGGCCCGGCCCGGGAGGGGGCGGGGTGTGCGGGCGGCGACGTCGAGCGCGGCGCGGAGGTTGCGGGCCGTCCAGGAGTCCTCCGGGATCGCCCGCAGGGCCGCCGCGGCCACCTCGTCCGGCGGGGCGCCGGTCATCGCCGCCGCGACCGCCGCGGCCACCGCCCGGCCGCCGAGTATCCCCTCTCCGGTGTGGCTCACCCGCCCGTCGGCCTCCGCCAGCCGCGCCGCCTCGTCCGGGTCGCCCGCCGCGAAGATCCCGTACGGCGCCGCCCGCATGGCCAGCCCGTCCGACCAGCCGTGGGCGTGCCACCGGCCGGTCAGCGGCGGCTCCAGGCCGCGCCGGAGGGCCTCGACGGTGCCGAGCTCGGAGAACCCGGCGCCGCGCATCGGCCCGTCGAGCCGCGCCACGATCTCCTCACGCCAGGCCCGCGCCACGTCCTCGGAGGTGAGCCTGTGACCGTGGCGCAGGAGCACGGTGGCGGCGAAGATCGTGTATTCGGTGTCGTCGGTGCCGCCGCGCTCGATCTCGGTGAGCAGGCCCCACCGGGCGGCGATCTCCTCCGGACCGAGGTTCTCCGCGGGAGCGCCCAGGGCGTCGCCGGCGGCGAGGCCGAGCAGGCAGCCCCGGGCGCGGTCGCGGAGGGAGATCATCGGCTGTACCGCTCCAGCACCTTGTTCCCCTCTTCGACCAGCCGCGTGGCGAGCTCGTCCAGGCTGATCTTGTCGGCGAAGTACTCCTGCATCGCCGGCGTGGCCACCTTGCTCTTCCACTCGTCGTACCCGTTCACCTTGAGGAACGGCGCGACGACGAGGTTCTTCGCCGAGGCGGTGGCGACGTCCCAGCCGTTCTCCTCCGTCGTGAGCGCGGGGTCCTTCGCCGCGGTCGTGCTGGTGGGCAGCAGCCAGTCGCCCTTCGCCAGTTTCGCCTGATTCGGGCCGTTGAGGAAGTAGGCGATGAACTTCAGCGCCTCGTCGGGATGCTCGCTGTCCGCCGCGACCGACAGCGTCTGGGACACCGCGCCCTGCTGCGAGGTGACGCCCTTCAGCGGCGGCAGCGTGACCCACTCGAACCCGCTCGGCGCCTGCTCGGCGACCTGCTGGCGCAGGTACACCCCGGCGGGGAGGATCGCGTACTTGCCGGCGAAGAAGCCCGGCAGCGGGTCGGCGGTGCCCATGCCGAGGGCGGACGGGTCGGCCGACTTGTCCGTGTAGAGCTGGTCGTGGATGCGCCGGAGCACCTCCCGCTCCTGCGGCCCGGCCTTCACGGTGGTCTTGCCGTCCCGCGTCTCGAAGAACGTGCCGCCGAAGTTCAGCGCCAGGTTCAGCACCTTGTTGACCGGCGACTTCATCGGCCAGGCCACGCCGTACGCGCCCTTCTTGGTGAGCTTCTTCGCCACGTCGGCGAACTCGTCCCACGTCCACGGCGCGTCCGGGGTGGGCACGCGGACACCGGCGCCGTCGAGCAGCTTCCTGTTGGCGATGAGCACCTGCGACTCCTGCAGGAACGGCACGCCGTACACGCCCTGGCCGCTCTTGCCGTCGGAGAAGGTGACGGTGTCCCACGCGGCCTGCGGGATGTCGTTCTTCAGCTCGGCGGGGACCTTGCCGGTGAGGTCCAGCAGGAAGCCCCGGGAGGCGAAGCTCGACAGCGCCGGGGAGTCGTCGTGGATGACGTCCGGCGGGTCGCCGGCCTCGAACGAGGTCACGAGCTGGTCGTTGACGTTGTCCCAGCTCCCCTGGACGTACTCGACCTGGATCTTCGGGTTGGCCGAGTTCCACTCGGCGACGATCTGCTTGTTGGCCTCGATCGACTCCTTCTGCCAGGCCAGGCTGAGGAAGCGCAGCTTCACCGGCTGCCCGTTCTCCCCTGACCCGGCGTCTCCGCCGTCGCCTCCGCCGCTTCCGCAGCCGGCGGCGAGCGCGACCGCCGCCACGGCCAGCACGGCACCGAATCTCCTCATGCCACCTCCTCGCCTCCGGCTCGGAGCGACATTCGCCGACCGCGGTGTCTCCCGCTCGCCACGCTCGCTCATTGGGCCCCTCCTATCAGGTGTCGCCATGCGGGTCAGCCCTTGACGGCGCCGGCCATCAGGCCGGACCGCAGGCGCCGCTGGATGATCGCGAAGAAGACGAGGCTCGGCACGGTCGCGAGCAGCGACGCCGCCGCCAGCGGGCCGAGCCGGGCGACCCCCTCCGGGCCGACGAAGCGCACCAGCGTCAGCGGAAGGGTCTCCACCTCGGGATCCTTGAGGATCACGAGGGCGAACAGGAACTCGTTCCAGGACGAGATGAAGCCGAACAGCAGCGTCGCGACCACGCCGGGCGCGAGCAGCGGGGCGACGACCGCGGCCAGCGCGCGCAGCCGCCCCGCGCCGTCCACGGCCGCCGCCTCCTCCAGCTCGCGCGGCACCGCCCGCACGTACCCGCGCAGCATCCACAGCGCGAACGGCATGACGAACGTGACGTGCACGACCGTGAGCCCGGCGAGCGTGTTCACCAGCTCCAGCCGCCGCAGCACCATGAACAGCGGGATGATGACCAGGACGACCGGGAAGACCTGGCTGACCAGGACCCACCCGATCGCGACCCGGCCGGCCGCGCCCCGGTGGCGGGCCAGCGCGTACGCCGCGGGCAGCGCGAGCGCCACCGTGATCAGGGCGGTGGCGACCGCGACGACGAGGCTGCGCAGGGCGGCGCCGACCAGGTCCTGCTCGCCGAAGGCGTCGGCGAAGTTCGCCAGAGTCGGCCGGCGGGGGATCCACGCGGGATCGAGGGCGGCCATCTCCTGCGGCGTCTTCAGGGCCGTGGACAGCAGCCACAGCAGCGGGAACGCCAGGAACACGACGTATCCCAGCAGGGCGAGATATCTCAGCGCGCGGGTCATGTCGGTGCGCATGTCAGGCCGCCTCCCGCGCCTGCCGCCACAGGTAGAGGCCCAGCACGGCCAGCACGACGATCGTGATCGCCACGCCGAGCGTCGCGGCGTAGCCGAAGAAGCCGTACCGGAACGCCTCCTCGTACGCGAACAGCATGGGCAGCCTCGTCCGCCCGCCCGGCCCGCCCTGGGTGAGCACGTAGACCAGGCTGAACTGGTTGATGTTCCACACGAAGTCGAGTGAGGTGATGGCCACGATCACCGGCCGCAGCTGCGGCAGCGTGACGTTCCAGAAGCGCCGCCAGGCGCCCGCGCCGTCCACGCTGACCGCCTCGTACAGCTCCCTGGGCACGTTCTGCAGACCGGCGAGCAGCACGACCGTGGTCTGCGGCATGCCGGTCCAGACCCCGACCACGATCACGGCGGGCAGCGCGAGGGAGAAGTCGTGCAGCCAGTCGACGCGCGTGCCGAACAGGCCGTTGAGCAGGCCCGCGTCCGGGTGGTACACCAGCCGCCACATCAGGCCGATCACCACCGGCGGCATGGCCCACGGCACGACCGCCAGCACCCGGGCGACGCCGCGCAGGCGCAGGTCCTGGTCGAGCAGCAGCGCGAGCCCCAGCGAGGCGAGGAACTGCAGCACGGTCACCGAAAGGCCCCAGACCAGGCCGATGCGGAACGACTCCCAGAAGTCGCCGTCCGACAGCAGCTCGGCGAAGTTCTCCAGGCCCACGAACGAGGTCTCGGTGTTGCGGCCGGACCGGGCGTCGGTGAAGGCCAGCAGGATGCCGTAGAGCAGCGGGCCCACGCTGAACACCAGCACCGGCACGAGCGCGGGCAGCATCAGCGCCAGCGCGCCCCGGGACCCGCCCCGCGACCCGCCGTACGGCCGCTCGGCGAGCGCGGTCACCGGCCGTCCCCCGCGGCGCCGGGCGGACCGGGGACAGCGGTCGAGCCGCGGACGGTGAGGCTCGGGCGCACGACCGTCACCCTCGGCTCGCGGGGGCCGTTCTGCAGCCGGTCGAGCAGCAGCGTGGCCGCCGCCCTGCCGCGCTCGGCCGAGCCGAGCGAGACGCTGGTCAGCGTCGGCCAGGTCACCGAGGCGAGGTCGGTGTCGTCCATGCCGACCACCGCCACGTCGCCGGGGACGTCCCGGCCGTGCTCGCGCAGCACGTCGAGGGCGCCGAGCGCGATCAGGTCGTTGGCGCACATCAGCGCGTCCAGGCCGGGCGCGCGCGACAGCAGCGCCCGCGCGGCGCGGGCGCCGCTGTCGCGGTAGAAGTCGCCCACCTCGACCAGGTCCTCGTCGTACGGCAGGCCCAGCGCCTCCAGGGCCTCCCGGTAGGCGGCGGCGCGGGCGGCGCCGGGAACGGTGTCGAGCGGACCGTTGAGGAAGCCGATGCGCCGCCTGCCGATGGCGTGCAGGTGGTCGAGCGCGAGCCGGACGCCGGTCCTCGAGTCGGTCCGCACGTTGTCGACCGGCGCGCCCTCCGGCATGCCTTCCGGTAACGCGCCGATGACGACGACGGGGGCGCGCGCGGCGACGATCGCCCGCACGTGCTCCTCGGTCACGCCCCGCAGCGGGCTGATGATGAGGCCGTCCACGTAGCGCTCGCGCAGCCCGCGCAGCACGCCGAGCTCGTCCTCGGCGTCGCCGTCGGTGGAGTGGATGAGGAGCCGGTAGCCGGCCTCCTTCAGCACCGGCTGGATCTCGCGCACCATCGCCACGTAGACCGGGTTGCCGATGTCGGCCATCGCGAAGGCGACCTGGTCGGTGCGGCGGTTGCGGAGCGAGCGGGCGACCGAGTTGGGCACGTAGCCGAGCTCGTCTGCCGCGCGCATGACGCGCCGCACGGTGTCCTCACGCGTCGGAAGCCCGTTGAGCACCCGTGACACCGAGGCGATCGACACACCGGCGCGTTGCGCGATCGTGGTGATCGTGGGACCCTCGGTCACCGGCCACCTCACTTGGAAGAGAGTGTCCTGTAATCGTTTACCAGCCAGTAACGTGAGCCATCGGTAAACGTTTACGGCCGGATGAGTCCATATCAAACCCGCCCCCACGGGGAGCGTCAAGTAACGAAGGTGTAAACCGCCTAGATCACCAAGACGCAACAAGCCGCGCGTTGGTTCTGCTCTTCGGCCAGATTCGCCCTAGAATCCGCCGATGTGAACGAAGGTCACGAGGACCCCCCGAAGCTCCCCATCAGGGAGCGCTCTCCTCGGCTCGGGACCGGCCGCCACCGCCGGCCGCTCCCCGCCGACCTGCCGCCCGACGCGCCCGCCCTGGTCCTCGCGGTGCCGGGCAGGGCCGGGGACCCGGTGGGCCCGAACGGGGACGTGGCCATGGAGGTCGCCTCCGTCGTCAGGATCGACAACCCGCAGATCGACCTTCGCATCGTCTCGCTGGCGGACGGCGGCGCCGACCTCACCAAGGAATTCGCCTCCATCGCCGCGCAGCGGCCCGCGGACGGACCTGCCGCGGTCGTCGTCCCGCTCGTCACCGGGCCCCATCCGCGCGTGCTGCGCGCCGTCCGGGAGGCCGTGACGCAGAGCGAGGCCGCGGTGAAGATCACCGATCCGCTCGGCCCGCACCCGCTGCTGGCCGAGGCCCTGCACGTGCGCCTGGCCGAGGCGGGCCTGGCCCGCGCCGACCGGATGCGCCTGTTCAACGTCTCCTCCCCCGTCGACGGCATCATCGTCGCGACCGCCGGGGGCGACGAGGCCGCCCGCGGGGCCGACGCGACCGCCGTCCTGCTGGCCGCCCGCCTGACGCTCCCGGTCGTCCCCGCCGCGCTGGACGGCCAGCCGAGCGTGCGCGACGCCGCCGAGCGCCTGCGCAACATCGGCGCCAACCGGCTGGCCATGGTGCCGTACGTCATCGGGCCCGAGGCCGACCGTGACCGGATCACGACGGCCGCCGAGTCGATCGGCGCCGGGTGCGCCGAGCCGCTCGGCGCGCACGAGTCCGTGGCCCGCATGGTGTGCGTCCGGTACGGCGCCGCCTTCGGCGAGATCGAGGGCTTCGACGACCTGTCCGACTGACCGGCCGCCGCCGGTCAGCGCTCCACGAGCAGGCTGATCTGCGCGCCGGACTCCCGGAACCCGAGGGCCCCGGCGACCCGCCGCGACGGCTCCGTGCGCGCTCTCCACTGCGGCAGCAGGCCGTCGGCCAGCGCGCCGGCCACCGCCGCCGAGGCCACCACGCGGGCCAGGCCACGACCGCGGCACCGCGCGGCCGTCAGGACGGACAGCTGCGCCGCCGTGTCCAGCCACGGGCGGTACCCCGCGGCGGCGACCACGTCCCTGCCATCGCGGACCACCCAGATCGCCGAGGTGATCTCCTCCACGCCGCTCTCCTCGGCGTCCTGTCCGCCCGCCGAGGCCACCAGGCCGCCGACGTCCGGGTGGCCCGGCGGCAGACGTTCGGCCCGGATGCCGGCGCGGGCAGGGGTGAAGTCAGCGGAGTCGAGGTACGCGAGCGTCGCCGGACCCAGCACGCCGCCGACGGGAAGCAGGGCCGGAAGCAGGGAAAGATCCATACGGCCGGCGAGCAGGGCGGCGCGCGACGGCTCGGCCAGAGCGGCGTCGGGCACGGTGACCAGGGCGGCGCCGTCCAACGTCACGACGCCCGTCCATCCCGGCGGGCACAGCATCGAATCGGGTGAGACGACCACGGCCACGCCGCCGGGCCCGGGAAACACGACGGGGACACGGGCCAGCTCCGCCCACAACCGGCGGGCCCGCTCCAGCGAATTCCACGACACACCTTCCTGATCCCCGCAGCGGCGGAACCCCCACCGGAGCAGGCGGCGGCAGCCGCGACCCAAGGCACGCGCGAGCTCAGGGCAGCGGGCGGCGGCCGGGGAAGCCGAGGTCGCTGCGGTGATACCAGCCCAGGGCGGTCTCCCCCTCCAGCCAGCACAGCCGTACGGACACCTCGCCGAGCACGGCGGGGAAGTCGACGAGCAGCGGGGCCACGCCCTTGATCTCGATGTCCTCGGCGTCGAACCAGCTCAGGATCTCGTCCATCCGCGCCTCCAGGCCCTTGGCCTCCGGCAGTCCGCCGAGCGGTGAGGCGCCCGCCTGCCGCAGGTCGTGGGTGAGCTCGGCCAGGTCGGCGCGTACGGCGACGAACGCGCGGGCGTGCTCCAGCACCGCCGGCATCAGCGACCTGGCCTCGTCGACCGTGAAGATCCTCGCCACCCTCCGGACGCTACCGCATCGGTCCCCGCGAGGCTCACAGGCGGCGGCGCAGCAGGCAGAACTCGTTGCCCTCCGGGTCGGCCAGCACGTGCCAGTCCTCCTCACCGGTCTGGCCCACGTCGGCCGGCACGGCGCCGAGCTTCAGCAGGCGCTCCAGCTCGGCCTCCTGGTCGCGGTCGGTGGGGTTGACGTCGATGTGCAGGCGCAGCTTGCCCCGCTTGGGCTCCGGCACCGGCTCGAAGATGAGCGTCGGCTGGAGACCGCCGAAACCGATGCCGGGCGGGCCGATCTCCACCCAGCCGTCCTTGCGCTCGATCACCTCGAAACCCAGCACCTCGCACCAGAAGGCGGCGAGCCGCTCGGGGTCGTGGCAATCGACGACGAGTTCACTGATGCGACAGGCCATGACCGCGCCGTTACCCGCGGACGGGGTCGCCATGCATCGAGCAGTGGGCGGCCTCCGGATGGGCCAGCAGCCATTCGATGCGCTGCCTGCTCTCGTCGTCCATGGGCGTGTAGACGACGACGCGGGTCTCCGGGGGCGCCGCCAGCGCCATGCTGGTGGACGTCAGGCGGATCAGGCCCACCGACGAGTGCTTGAACAGCTTCATCCGCACGCCCGGCCTGGCCACCTCGTGCATCGCCCACATCCGCGCGAACTCCGGGCTGGCCGCCGACAGCCGGGTGACGAAGCCCGTCCACGCCGGCTCTCCCACGTGCCTGCCGAAGGCCGCCCGCAGCGTCGCCACCATCTGCGGGAGTTCCTCGTCCTTGTTCACCAGCGGGCAGCAGCAGTCCGGCATGGTGAACACCCGCCACAGGACGTTGCGCTCGAGCCGCGGCCGGCCGACCACGGACCCGAAGATCGTGCCGTACGCGGCGTTCCAGGCGAGCAGGTCGTAACGCCCGCTGTAGACGCACGCGGGCAGCGGGTCGAGCTGGCGCAGGATCGTGTGCACCTCGGCGTCGAGGCCCTCCCCGTCGCCCGCCGGATCGGCGACCTCCGGCAGGTCGGCCAGCCGGTAGAGGTGCTCCCGCTCGGCCGCGTCCAGCCGCAGCGTGCGGGCGATCGCGTCCAGCACCTGCACCGACGCGTTGATGGGGCGGCCCTGCTCCAGCCAGGTGTACCAGGTCACGCCCACCCCGGCGAGCTGGGCGACCTCCTCCCGCCGCAGCCCCGGCGTACGGCGGCGCAACCCGGGCGGCAGCCCGACGTCCTCGGGCCGGATCCGCTCGCGCCTGCTGCGCAGGAAGGCCGCGAGCTCCTCACGCCTGGTGTGCCTGGTGCGGGTCCCCGTCGTCACCTCTCCATCCTGGCGAGTGCGCGGACGCGTTGCCAGGTGGTGTCGCTACCAGTATCCGCAGGCTCTCGGCACCGGTATCACCGCGGCCGCATCGTTGCCGCCATGACCACTGTCACCACCCGCGCGCCGGCCGCGCGGCGGACCTCGCCGGCTCTGCTGCTCACCGTCATCCTGGCGGGGCAGTTCATGGCCGTCCTCGACGCCACCATCGTCAACGTCGCCGCGCCCACGATGCGCGCCGACCTCGGGGCCACCGGCTCCGGGCTGCAACTCGTCGTCTCCGGCTACACGGTGGCGTACGCGATACTGCTGATCACCGGGGCACGCCTCGGAGGGCTGCTCGGCTACCGGCGGCTGTTCCTCACCGGGCTCGTGGTGTTCACGGCCGCGTCGCTGATGTGCGGGCTCGCCCCCTCGATCGGCGTGCTGATCGCCTTCCGGCTGGTGCAGGGCGCGGGAGCCGCCCTGATGGTGCCGCAGGTGCTCAGCCTGATCCAGGTCACCTTCGACGGCGCCGCCCGGGGACGCGCGCTCGGCGTCTACGCCACGGTCATCTCTGTCGGCGCGGTCGTCGGGCAGGTGCTCGGCGGGCTGCTGGTGACCGCCGACCTGTTCGGCACGGCCTGGCGGCCGGTCTTCCTGGTCAACGTGCCGGTCGGGCTCGCGCTGCTGGCCGCCGCCCGCATGCTGCCCGCCGCCCACGTGCGGCGCGAGCAGCGGCTCGACGTGCCCGGCCTGGTGACGCTGTCGCTGTCGGTCTGCCTGCTGGTCGTGCCGCTCGTGCTCGGCCACGAGGAGGACTGGCCGCTGTGGGGGTGGATCTCCATGGGACTGGCGGTGCTCGCGTTCTGCGCGTTCCTGCTCGTGGAGCGGCGGGCGGCGCATCCGCTCGTCCCCGGCCGCCTGCTGCGCGCCCCCGGGGTGGCCGCCGCCGCGTCGGGCGTCTTCCTCGTCATGGCGGCGTACGGCGGCTGGCTGTTCGCCATGGCCCTCCATCTGCAGGGCGGCCTCGGCGACAGCGCCCTGCGGGCGGGCTGCCTGTTCATCCCCGCGGCCGCCGCCTTCGGGCTCACCAGCCTGAACTGGAAGCGGCTGCCGGCCCGCATGCACCGGCCGGTGATCGTCATGTCCGCCGTCGTCACCGCCGCGGGCGAGCTCGCCCTGGCGGCGGCGCTGGCCGGCGGGGGCCACGGCGAGCCGCTGCTGGAGATCGCTTTCGCGGCCATCGGGGCCGGCATGGCGGGCACGTTCAGCCCGCTCATGGCGGTGGCGCTGGCCCGGGTCGCGCCCGCCGACGCGGCCGACGCCAGCGGCCTGCTGGCGACGATGCTCCAGCTCGGCCAGGTGGTCGGCGTGGCCGTCTTCGGCACGCTGTTCCTCGGCCTCGCCCCGTCCGCACACGCCGCCGCGGTGACGTCGCTGTCGCTCGCCGCGGTCTCGCTGGCCGCCGGCGGGTGCGCGCTGCCTCTCCTGCGCACCCGCCGAAGCGGCCGATGAGCGTTACGTGAGCGCTCAGATGAGGCCGAGGGCGAGCATGGCGTCCGCCACCCGCCGGAAGCCGTCGATGTTGGCGCCGGCCACGTAGTCGCCCGGCATGCCGTAGGCGTCGGCGGTCTCCAGGCAGCGGTCGTGGATGTCGGTCATGATCTCCTGGAGCCGCCGCTCGGAGAACTCGAACGTCCACGAGTCGCGGCTGGCGTTCTGCTGCATCTCCAGGGCGCTGGTGGCCACGCCGCCCGCGTTGGCGGCCTTGCCGGGGCCGAATGCCACCCCGGCCTCCCGGAACACCCGGATGCCCTCGGGCATGGTCGGCATGTTGGCGCCCTCGCCGACGGCGACGCAGCCGCCCCGCACCAGCGCCTCGGCGTCCTTGCCGGTGATCTCGTTCTGCGTCGCCGACGGCAGCGCCACCTCGCAGGGCACCTCCCACACGCTGCGCCCGGCGACGTACGCCGCCTCGCCGCCCCGGCGCTCCGCGTAGGCGCTGAGGCGGCGCCGCTCGACCTCCTTGACCTGCTTGAGGAGGTCGAGGTCGATGCCCTTCTCGTCCACCACGTAGCCGGAGGAGTCGGAGCAGGCCACGACGACGCCGCCCAGCTCGTTCACCTTCTCGATGGCGTAGATGGCGACGTTGCCCGAGCCCGAGACGACCGTCCGCTTGCCCTCGAACGACGTGCCCCGCGCCTTGAGCATCTCCTGCACGAAGAACGCGCAGCCGTAGCCGGTGGCCTCGGTGCGGACCTGGGCGCCGCCGTAGGCCAGCCCCTTGCCGGTGATCACGCCGGACTCGTACCGGTTCGTGATGCGCTTGTACTGACCGAACAGGTAGCCGATCTCCCGGCCCCCGACGCCGATGTCCCCCGCGGGCACGTCGGTGTTCTCGCCGATGTGCCGGTACAGCTCGGTCATGAAGCTCTGGCAGAAGCGCATGACCTCCCGATCGGAGCGGCCCTTCGGGTCGAAGTCCGCGCCGCCCTTGCCCGCGCCTATCGGCAGGCCGGTCAGGCTGTTCTTGAAGATCTGCTCCACGGCCAGGAACTTGATGATGCCGAGGTAGACCGAGGGGTGGAAACGCAGCCCGCCCTTGTACGGCCCGAGCGCGCTGTTGAACTCGACCCGGAAACCACGGTTGATGTGCACCTCGCCCTGGTCGTCCTCCCAGGGCACCCGGAAGATGATCTGCCGTTCCGGCTCGAAGATCCGCTCGATGATCTTCTGCTCCGCGTACTCGGGGTGCTTGCCGAGGACGGGGCCGATGCTCTCCAGCACCTCGCGTACGGCCTGGTGGAACTCCGTCTCACCCGCATTGCGGCGCAGGACGTTGTCGTAGACCGCCTCGAGCCTCTCGTGCAGCATCAACTCTCCTTGCTGTCTGTTTTCTCCCTATCTCACAGTAGAGGCATCCGGGTTGTGAGCAACGCAGTCTCAAGATCCGGGACGGACGAGGGCCCGCCAGACGTCGATCACGAGTACGGAGCGCATGCCGACCGACCGGTACAGGCCGAGCGCCGGAGTCGTGTTGTTGCCGTCCACGTGCAGGATCGTGCCCACTCGCCCGCGCCGCTCGTCGGCCTCGAAGGCCCGCGTGAGCAGCAGCCGGCCGAGGCCGCGCCCGCGGAAGGCGGGCCGCACCGCGAGCGTGCGGACGTAGCCGCAGTTCTCGTCGGGCACGAAGTGGTTCGTGCCGAGCAGCATGGCCGCGGGCTCGCCGTGGACGCGGGCCAGCAGGAGCTGCGTCCAGTCGTTCGCGCTGGACGCCTCCATCTCCTCGGCCCACTCCTCGAACGTCCTGGGCACGAACCCGAAGTGCTCGGCGAAACCCTCCTGCTGGACGGCGTGCGCCGCGCGCAGCACCTCCTCGCCGTCGGGCGAGCCCGCCTCGACCGTGACCCCGGGCAGGAAGACGGGCCGTACGCCGGCGTGGTCGGTACGCATGCGATGGAAGCTGGTGGCGGGCGCGAAGCCGCGTTCCTTGGCGGCCTCGCGCATGGCCGAGTCCTGCTCGTAGACGCTGACGTCCACCACCGCGTGGTCGTGCCCGGCCTCGCGGGCGAGGTCGCCGGCGCGGCCGAGCACCAGGTCCCACAGCAGCGCGGCCGCGCCGGGCTCCCGCGCCTGCACGTCGATGTCCACGTTGTCGCTGTCGCCCTTGCGCCTGGCGTAGCCCCAGCCGAGGAGCCGCCCGCCCGAGCGGACCACCCAGCTGTCGTGCTCCAGGTCCAGCTCGCCGAGGGTGTCGGCGACGTCGTCGAGCGTCCAGTCGGGCTTGCCGGTCACTTCGATGTCGTGCTCGGCGACCAGCTCGTGAATCGCCGCCGCGTCGGCGGCCGCCGGCCGCCGGAGGTCGTAGTCGTTCATGGCACTGTTTGTACGCATCACGACTTGTGGGCGGCTTGCCGAGGAGTTGGCGGCACCTCCGCGCGTGCTGCAAGTGGCCGGGAAGCGGCTCTCAGCGGGGGACGAGGGTGGCGGGTTCGACCAGCACCCGGGCGGCCCCGCCGAGCACGCCGAGACAGGCGATGAGGGGATGGCACGCGTCCCCGGCCGTGGTGGAGGCTCGGTTGAGCGCACTTCGCGCAGATCCTGAAGAATCGGCCGCATGGAACAACTGCTCAGGAAGCTGACCGGCCAGCGTGTCTTCGGCGAGCCGTACGAGAAGGACGGCGTGACGTTCATCCCCGTGGCGGCGGTGCGCGCGGGGGGCGGCTTCGGCCGCAGCCCGGAGAAGGGCGGCGAGGCCCGCGGAGGAGGCGGCGGCGTCGTCAACAGGCCGGTCGGGATGTTCGTCCTCAAGGACGGCGACGTGCACTGGCGACCGGCCTTGGACCTCAACCGGGTCATCCTGGGCGGCCAGATCCTCGCGGGCCTCGCCCTTGTCGTGTACGCCGTGACCCGCCACGTTCGCTGACCGCCGCCGGCGGCCGATCGGCGGCGGGGCCGTGAAAGTTTCCCGCGCCGGACGCGGCCGGCGGGCGTACGCGCAGGTCGGCGAGCGAACGCCGGCCGGTCGATTGCCCCGGGCACGGCGGGCGTTTTCGATGTTGGTGAGCCGGTAGCCACCGTCCCGCCCCGGGAGCATGTGATGCGCACGCGATTGTCCGAGGCACTGTCCGTCGTCCTCTGCGCCGTGATCGCCGCCGTGGCGCTCGTCGTGACCCGGCCCGGCGCCGCGGGCGCGGTGACCGGCGGGTTCGACTTCACCCGAGTGCAGGTCGTCACGACGGGCCTGCGGGTGCCCTGGGGAATGGCCTTCCTCCCCGACGGCAGCGCCCTCGTCTCCGAACGCGACACCGCGACCATCGCCCAGGTGCGTCCCGGGTCCGCGCCCGTACGGGTGGCCACCGTCCCCAACGTCACGCCGGGGGGCGAGGGGGGCCTGCTCGGCATCGCGCTGTCTCCCACGTTCACGCAGGATCAGCTGGTCTACGCCTACATCAGCACCGCCTCCGACAACCGGGTGATCCGATTCCGGCTCGGCTACCCGCAGACCCAGCAGGTGATCCTCTCCGGCATCCCCCGGGGCCAGTCCCGCAACGGCGGGCGCATCGCGTTCGGCCCCGACGGCATGCTGTACGTCGCCACGGGCGACGCCGGCTACCCCTCCCTCGCCCAGAGCTCGCCTCTCGGCGGCAAGATCCTGCGCATCACCCGCGACGGCGCGGTCCCCGTAACCAATCCGTTCACCGGCTCGCCGGTCTACAGCTACGGCCACAGCAACGTCCAGGGGCTCGCCTGGGACGAGGGCGGCCGGCTGTACGCCACGGAGTTCGGCCAGAACTCCACAGACGAGATCAACTACATCCAGGCGGGCCGCAACTACGGCTGGCCCGCCTGCGAGGGCATGTGCGGGAGCCCGGGCGTCGCCAACCCCCTGGTGACCTGGAGCTCGGCCGAGGCGTCGCCCAGCGGCCTGGCGTACGCCAACGGCACGCTCTTCGCCGCGGCCCTCCGCGGCAAGCGCCTGTGGACGGTGCCGGTCGTCGGCGGCAACAGGACGGGCGCTCCCGTGGCCGAGCTGCAGGAAAGGCTGGGCCGGCTGCGCACCGTGGCGGTCGGCCCGGACGGCTGGCTCTGGGTGGCGACGAGCAACCGCGACGGCAGAGGAACGGTGGGCTCCGGCGACGACCTCATCGTCCGGATCCCGCCCATCGGGCCGTCCGGTCCGGGGGGCTCGCCGTCGGCCGGCCCGTCGCCCTCGTCGCCGGGCGGCTCCGGACCCGGCGGCTCCGGACCGTGCCCCTCCCCGTCGTCCGACCCTTCACCGTCTCCGTCCCCCAGCCCCTCACCGTCCCCCAGCCCCTCACCGTCCCCCAGCCCCTCGGCGTCACCGAGCCCGTCGGCCTCCCCCAGCGCCTCCCCATCGTCCGACCCTTCGCCGTCTCCGTCGCCCAGCCCCTCACCGTCGCCCAGCCCTGCACCCTCCCCCAGCGCATCGCCGTGCCCCTCTCCAACGCCCAGCCCCTCACCGTCCCCGTCCCCGTCCCCTTCGCCGTCCCCGTCACCCAGCCCCTCGCCATCCCCCAGCCCTTCACCGTCACTGAGCCCGTCACCGTCGCCCAGCCCGTCCTTCGTGGTCACGCGCTCCTGCGAGGCGACGATCCGGTTCCACCTCTCGGTGGCGGCGGCCCCCTGGGGCGAACTGACGGTGCGCAACACGGGAACGGTGCCCATCACCTCGTGGACGGTCACCTTCAAGGTCCCCAACGGTCTGCACTACGTGCAGTGGAACGGCTCCAACCCCCCGGGCTCCACGGTGACCATCACCCAGAACGGCCTGCTGTCGCCGGGCGCCTCGGTGACGGTGACGTTCGCGATCGGCTGGTCCGGCAGCGCCGTGGAGACGCCGGCGCCCATCACCTGCACGGCCAGATGACGCCCTGCCCGGGTCGGCGTGGCCCGGCGGACAGCGTCCGCGTGGCCGTGCCGGCCTCGCCGCGGAGGCCGAACGGTGTGGTGCGGGTGACCCCGCGTCCCCGTGGGCCGATCGTCTGGCGGCGTCCGGTCAGATCCACTCTCCTCCGGGCCCGGGTGACTGTCCGATACGTCGCGTCCGGCAGCGATTTTCCCGATACTCGAAGATGAGCCGAACGACTGCGAGCACGACGACGAACGGAGAGCACCGTGTCGGAGGAACCGGAGATCGGGCAGTGGCCGGAGATCGTGCGCGAGCCCGCACCCGACGTGCACGAGTACAGAGTCGATCGGGTCAGGGACGTGACCCGCCAGGGAAAGATCGTACTGTCGTCAGGTGTCAAGGGCGCCGACACCGCCTTCCGGCAGCTCTTTCCCACGACGTACGACCTGGTGCTCGACCACCCCGAGGCCAAGGAGACCGCCGAGGACAAGTAGGCGAGCAGTCCCGGCCGGTGCCTGGCGGCGCCGCCTGAGCGTCTCCGCCCGCGATGCCGCTTCGTGGCAGAAGTCCGGGCGGAGCCGCGCACACCGCGACCCGGCCGCCACGAGCGCTCCCGCATGCGCCCGCATCCCGCGTCCGGGTTGTCAGGTCCGCTCGGGGAGTCCGGCCGCGAGGGGCCCCGCTGTGCGGCGTCCCTTTTCCTCCGGCGTCCATCCGGAATTCGTGATTCCCGGAGCCAGAATTCAGGGGAGGATCGTCACCATAAATCCACAGATGTCCTAAAAGTGAGTTTCCGTCAATGGATGTGTTGACTCGTGGTTGATTGAAGCTGAAACACATGGTTCGAGGGTGACTGTCTGTTCGCAATCGTGGACGTGGTGCTACGGTATGTGCCTGTTCACGCTCTGCTGTGAGACGGCACCGCATGGCGTCCCGTCTTACAGGGAGAACAGCAGGTTCGACGCGGCCTTGTCATGCTCTGCCGCCACCCCGAGGACGCTGATGTCAGTAGATATATCCCACCGGGCACGGAGAAGGCTTTCACCGAGGGAACTGGTGGTCCTCGCCTCTCTCGGCACCATGATCGTCACGGCCTGCGCGTGGTTGTGGGCGGTGTCCGCCGCCCCTTACGAGGCCAGACAGCTGATCGCGCTCGTCGGCGGAGTCTCGGCCGTGCTCCTGTCCGGCGCCGTCGCGGCCGTGGTCCACTACTCCGGCACCGGTCGCCGGCTGCGTGAGCAGGCCGAGTGGGCCGGCGCACGGTTCACCTGGCTGGAGCGGGAAACCCTGCGAATGGCCGAGGAGTCGCTGCCCTCGCTGGGACGTCAGGTGCGGGACGGCGCCTCGGTCGCCGACGCGCTCTCCCAGATACCGCAGCCGCCGGACGGCCCGCTGCGGCACCTGCTCGAAGCGGCCGGGCACGAACTCGAACTGCTCGAGCGCGAGCGCGCCGCCGCCCAGGTGTCCCGTGACGCGGCCGAGGGCGAGATCTCCCGGCTGATCGACGACACGCTGCCCGAGCTGTTCCGGCGCATCCAGACGGACCGGATGTCGGTGAGCGCCGCACTGGCCGAGATACGCCAGCCGGAACAGGGCCCGCTACGCGACCTGCTGCGCGAGACGGCGCGGCAGCTCTCCGAGAGCGAGCGCAGGGGCACCGCCGTGATGGCGGCGTGCGCCGGCGCCGCGGCCCGGGTGCAGGCACAGGCCACCAGTCTGCTCGCCCGGCTGCGCGAACTGGAGGAGCGGTACGGCGAGCATGAGGAGGTGTTCGCCGACCTGCTGGACCTGGACCACCGCGTCTCCCAGATGAGCCGGCTGGCGGACAACATCGCGCTGCTGAGCGGCGGCCGCTCCGGACGGCGATGGACCCGGCCGATCGTCATGGAGAGCATCCTGCGCGGCGCGATGGGCCGCATCAGCGCCTACCGGCGCATCCGGCTGCACTCCACCAGCACCGTCGCCGTCGCGGGGTACGCGGCCGAGGGCGTGATGCATGCGCTGGCCGAGGTGATGGACAACGCCGCCACGTTCTCGGCGCACGGCACCGAGGTCCACGTATACGTGGACGAGGAGGACGCCGGCGTCGTGATCACGATCGAGGACAGCGGCCTGGGGATGCGCCCGCGCGAGCGGCAGCACGCCACCAGGCTCGTGTCCGAGCCGCTCGACCTGCGGACGCTGTCCGGTACCCGGCTGGGCCTGGCGGTCGTGGGACGCCTGGTCGACAAGTACGGCCTGACGGTCAGCTTCCGGTCGTCCGCCCGCGGCGGCACGGGGGTCGTGCTGCTGATCCCGCGCCTGCTGATCACGCAGCCCCTGTCGGCCACCGTGCCGCCCGACGCCGAGGCGCCGGTCCGCCACCCCGTGCAGGCCGCCGTGCGGGCACCGGCCGTACCCGCGCAGGAGGGTCCGGCCGACGAGTCCGAAGATCTGCTGCCCAGGCGGCGCCGGGGGCAGACGCTGGCCGAGGCGACCAGGGCGCGGCAGGCATCGCCGGCCAAGCCCGCGCGCGAGGGGCCTGACTCGGCTGCGAGGTTCGCCGCGTTCCGCCAGGCCGGCGGCCGTGGGCGTACTTCCTCTTCAGCCCCTCCCCCGGCCCCGGCCCCCGCCCCGGCCCCGGGCGACTCTTGACACGCGTCCGCCGATCACCGGACATTCTTGGACTCACAGATGAGGAGGCAGGGGGCGTCCCTCCCGCGACGAAGGGGCACCCCGTCGTTTCTATGAGCACAACCGACGCTTCGCACACCACCGATCGTGACTTCGACTGGCTACTGGAGAACCTCAAGGAGAAGACCCCGGGGATCAGGCATGTGCTGGTGCTGACCAGGGACGGCCTGAAGATGTCCTTCACCGCCGGCCTCGGCCGGGACGGGGCCGACCAGCTCTCCGCTCTGGCCGCCGGGATCCAGAGCCTCTCGCTGAGCGCCTCCGCCGAGTTCGGGGACGGCATCGGAGCGGGGCAGGCGATGGTGGAGTTCGCCGGCGGACTGCTGCTCATCGTGCCGGCCGGGGACGGCGCCCACCTGGCCGTGGTGGCCGAGGAGGACGGCGAGGTCGGGCTCATCGCGCACAACATGAATGAACTGGTGGAGCAGATCGGGGTGTACCTCACTGCGGCGCCGCGGCAGACGAACAACAGCGACGACCGCGGATGACACGGCGAGCCATCGACCAAGAAGACCCTGACCGGCTCTACACCGTCACCGGTGGGCGTACCAGCGCCGATGAGAAGACCTTCGACTCCGTCTCCCTCATCGTCAGCGAGTGCGCCCCCACCCCCGGCATGCAGTCCGAGCACATCAAGATCCTGCGGATGGCCCAGCGGCCGACGGCGGTGGTGGAGATCTCGGCGGAACTGCGACTGCCGGTCAGCGTGGTGAAGATCCTGCTGTGCGACCTGCTGGACACCGGTCGCATCACCGTCCGTCATCCGTCGATCGCCGCACACGCCGGACGACCGGATCCCGAAATCCTGAGGCAGGTGCTCGTTGCCCTCCACAACCTCTGACCAGATGGCGGCCACCACGCGGACGCCGCTACGCACGACCGCCGAGGACGCCCTGAAAATCGTGATCGTCGGCGGGTTCGGGGCGGGAAAGACGACCATGGTCGGTTCGGTGAGCGAGATCCGCCCGCTGAGCACCGAGGAGGTCATGACCCAGGCGAGCGTGGGCATCGACGACGCCAGCCGGGTACGGACCAAGTCGACCACCACGGTGGCCTTCGACTTCGGCCGGATCACGTTGAACGCGAGCAAGGTGCTCTACCTGTTCGGCGCACCCGGTCAGCAGCGGTTCTGGTACGTGTGGGACCAGTTGTTCGCCGGCAGCCTGGGCGCGGTCGTCCTGGTGGACACCCGCCGCCTGGAGGATTCCTGGTACTCCATCGACCGGCTGGAGCACCACCAGACCCCGTTCGTCGTCGCGGTCAACCGCTTCACCGACGGACCCACCCTGGATTCGGTGCGCGAGGCGCTGGCACTGTCGCCCGAGGTCCCGCTCGTCGACTGCGACGCGAGAGAGCGGTCCTCGTCCAAGCACGTGCTGATCACGCTCATCGAGCACCTCACCCGCACCCACGACCAGTTGCCCGCCCGAGAGAGCATGCCGTGACGAACTCCCCTCCCCTGCCCGACCCCACCGACCCGTCCGCCGCCTCGCCCGGACCGCAGCATGCCGAGCGGAGACGGGAGCCGCTGGAGGGATACGCCGACCACGCCGATGCCGTACGACTGCACGCGTCACTGATCGGCGACGACCCGACCGCGCTGTTCCAGGAGATGCGCCGCGAGCACGGTCCTGTCGTCCCCGTTCTCCTTGACGGCATGCCCGTCTGGTACGTGATCGGTTATCGCGAGCTGCACCATGTCACCAGCCAGCCGCAGTTGTTCAGCCGCGACCCCAGGCGCTGGAACCTGCAGGACCACCTCCCCCCTGACTGGCCCGCGCGCCCGTACGTGACATGGCAGCCGTCCGTGATGTTCACCGAGGGGGCCGAGCACCAGCGGCGGGTCGGCGCCATCAGCGACGCGCTGGACAGCGTCGACCGCACCGAACTCGCCCTGATCTGCGAGCAGATCGCCGACCGCGCGATCGACGAGTTCTCCGGGGACGGCCAGACCGACCTGATCTCCCAGTACGCCGACCGGATCCCGGCCCAGGTCATCACCCGGCTGTTCGGGCTGGCGGAGACCGATCTGCCGGAACTGGTCGAGGACGTCAACCACGTGCTGAGCGGGGGCGAGGAGGCCCTCTCGGCGCTCCCCCGGATGCTGGACAAGGTGAGCCGGCTCATCGCCGACAAGCGCGCGCTGCCGGGCCACGACCTCACCTCGCACATGCTGGCACACCACGCGCGGCTCACCGACGAGGAGTTCATCCAGGACCTGATCATGACGTTGATCTCCTCCCATGACAACTGCTCCAACTGGATCGGCAGCACCCTGCGGCTGATGCTGATGGACGACCACTTCTCGATGAGCCTGCAGGGCGGTCGCAGCAGCGTCGGCGAGGCGCTGAACGATGTGCTGTGGAAGGACCCGCCCGTGCCGAACATGCCCACACGCTGGGCGGTGCAGAACTGCGAGCTGGCCGGGCGGCGCATCCGCCGGGGCGACATGCTGGTGCTGGGTGTCGCCGCGGCCAACGCCGATCCGCAGGTGCAACCGGCCGCCCATGCCGGCTCCGGCGCCAACCGGGCGCACTTCGCCTTCGGCCACGGCGAGTACGGTTGTCCCTTCCCCGCGCCCGAGCTCGGCGGGATCATCGCCAAGACGTCCGTGGAGGTCCTCCTCGACCGGCTGCCCGACGTCTACCTGGCCGTGAAACCCGACGCGCTGCGCTGGCGCCCTTCGCTGTGGGTGCGCAGCCTGGAGGCCCTGCCCGTACGGTTCAGCCCGACCGTGCCGATTGGTCAGGGCTCGTCGTACACCTGGAACGCCTCCAGGTGAGGTCGGGCCGGAGCGGAGTCCGGCGACCGATGCGTGGCGAAGCACGTTACGGACAGGGAGAGCAGACGCTCGATCAGTCACCGGTCGCGGCCGGCGCAGGGCCACCGCTGCCGCTCCGCCGCGCGCCCGGGGTGAATAGGGTGCTTCACATGGAATATCGACGACTCGGCACCACCGGCATGAAGGTCAGCAGGATCTGCCTGGGCATGATGAGCTACGGCGAGCCGGCCAAGTGGGGCGGCTGGGTTCTGGACGAGGAGCACGCCGAGCCCATCGTGCGCAAGGCGGCCGAGGGCGGCGTCACCTTCTTCGACACCGCCGACGTGTATTCGGGAGGCGTCAGCGAGGAGGTCACCGGACGGCTGCTGCGCGAGATCTTCCCCCGGCGCGACGACTACGTGCTGGCCACCAAGGTCTACTTCCCCATGGGCGAGGGCAGGAACGACTACGGCCTGTCCCGCAAGCACGTCATGTCGGCCATCGACGCCTCCCTGACCCGCCTCGGCACCGACTACGTCGACCTGTACCAGATCCACCGGTGGGACGACGAGACGCCGATCGAGGAGACGATGGAGGCCCTCCACGACATCGTCCGGGCCGGCAAGGCCCGCTACATCGGCGCCTCCAGCATGTGGGCGTGGCAGTTCGCCAAGGCCCAGCACGCCGCGGACAAGAACGGCTGGACCCGCTTCGTCAGCATGCAGGATCACTACAACCTGCTGCACCGCGAGGAGGAGCGGGAGATGATCCCGCAGTGCCTCGACCAGGGCGTGGGGCTCATTCCCTGGAGCCCCCTCGCGCGCGGCCTGCTCGCCCGCGCGGGCAAGCCGGCCGACACGACGCGGCAGGTCGGCGACGGCGCCAGGCAGGAGCAGCTGTACGGCGGGCCCGCCGACGAGGCGATCCTCGATCGGGTGGCGCGGACCGCCACCGAGCGCGGCGTCTCCCCCGCGACCGTCGCACTCGCCTGGCTGCTGGCCAAGCCCGCGGTCGTGGCCCCCATCATCGGCGCCACCAAGGGCCACCACGTGGACGACGCGCTCGCCGCCGTGGACCTCGGGCTCACCGACAAGGAGATCGCCTACCTGGAGGAGCCGTACCAGACCCGGCCGCAGCAGTTCTGACGCCCTGACCGCGCGGGCCACGGCTCGCGCGGGCCGTGGCGTCAGCCGTCGGTCGTACGGCGGCGCCGGGCGCGGCGCGGGTAGGCCTTGGCCGTTTCGGCCAGCCGCGCCGCGTGCTCGGCCTGCTTGCGCCAGTGCCCGTAGGCGTCGCCGCGCTGGGCGAGCCGGTCCAGCTCACGCATCGTGTCCAGCGGGATGAACGCGGGCTCGGCGTCCCGCCACGGCGTGCCGGGCAGCGGCATGAACGTGTGGGTGTGGATGCGCGCCCCGAGGTCGGCGAGGTCGGCGGCGAGCCGCAGGGACGCGTCCTGGTCCTCCGCGGCCTCGCCGGGCAGCCCGAAGATGAAGTCGACGTTCGGGCGGAAGCCGTGCTCCACGGCGATGCGCACCGCGTCGCGCACCGGCTCGCTGCCGTGGCCGCGCCCGGCCGCGGCCAGCACGCGGTCGGAGCCCGACTGCGCCCCGATGATGATGTTGTCGTTGGCCACGTAGCGCTTGAGCAGCCGCATCGCCTCGGGTGTCACATGCTCGGGGCGGATCTCGGAGGGGAAGCTGCCGAAGAACACCCGCCCGTTCGCGGGCAGCTCCTCCTTCACGCCCGCCAGCAGTTCCTCCACGGCGTCCAGCGCCGGCTCCGGCCCCTGCGTGCCGTACGAGAGGGAGGTGGGGGTGATGAAGCGGACGTCGCGCAGTCCGTGGGCGGCCATCCGGCGGACGTGCTCGCGCACGCTGTCCACGCCGCGGTGCCGGAACCTGCCGCCGAACATGAAGGGCGTCTGGCAGAAGCGGCACGTGTAGGCGCAGCCCCGCGTGATCTCGATCGGCCCGAAGTGGCGGCGCCGGTCGGGAAAGGACGGGAAGGCGTCCAGCGGCAGCTGCGGGGCCGGCGGCGTGCGCAGCGCCACGCCGTCGGCGTCGCGCACCGCCAGCCCGGGCACGGTGGTGAGCGGCCGGTCCGCACGCAGCGCCTCGACCAGCGCGACGATCGTCGGCTCGCCCTCGCCGATCGCGGCGAGATCCCAGCCGGCGTCGAGGACCTGCTGCGGCTCGGCGGTGGCGTGCACTCCGCCGGCGATGTGCAGGACCCTGGGGTCGTCGGCGAGGGCGCGCACGGCGGCCAGTTCGGCGGCCATCGCCTCGGCGTCGGGCGAGTAGAACGACCAGAGGACCAGGACCCGCTCCGCGGAGCTGTCCGCGATGTGCGCCGCGGTCTCCCCGGGGGTGGTCCCGAGCCGCAGGTCGCACTCCGCCTTCGCGGTCTCCAGCGCGCCGAGCAGCGCGTTCACGCCGTACGTCACGGCCTTGCGGTAGCGGACCACCACGGACACATCGAGGCTCACCCCTGGCAGGGTAGTGCCACCGCCCGCCTCCCCCGCACCGCGCGGAACCGGCCGGGGATGTCCCGTTCCGCCACTGGCCGCACACAGGCACGTGCGCGGGGGCGGCACAGCGGGGGCGGCACAGCGGGGGCGGGACACCCGCCTTTAATCCGTTGCCCCCGGGGAGGCCGGGCGGAAGGCTGGCCGCATGCTGATCCGACGAGAGAACCCCGGCGACGCCGAGGCCGTCCGCGCGGTGGTCGCCGCCGCCTTCGCCCCTTACCAGGCGACCCGGGACCCCGGCCGGCCGGACGGGCTGCCGGTCGAGGTGACGTTGCTCGACGAGCTGCGCGGCGACCCCGGCTGGCTGCCGGAGCTGTCGCTCGTCGCGCCGGCGCCCGACGGCGGGATCGCGGGTCACGTCGTCTGCACGAGGGCCCACGTGGGGGCCGTGCCCGTGCTCGGCCTCGGCCCGCTGGCCGTGCACCCCGCCCACCAGCGCCGGGGCGTGGGCTCCGCGCTCGTGCACGCCGTGCTCGGCGCGGCCGAGGCGCTCGGCGAGCCCCTGGTCGCGCTGCTCGGCGACCCCGCGTACTACTCGCGCTTCGGCTTCGAGCACTCGCAGGCGTACGGCGTGACGGCCCCGGAGCCGAAGTGGGGGAAGTTCTTCCAGGTCCGGGTTTTCGACCGGCCGGCCCCGCCGCCGCGCGGGCTCTTCGCGTACGCGGAACCCTTCTCCGGGGTTGACGGGGGGTGATCGCTATGAGATGCAGCTCCCCGTGAAGAAGATCCTGACGTGGCTCGTGCCCGTCGTCATGGTGACCGGCTGCCAGGGCGCCGCCGGGTCCGCGGCGTCGCCGCCCGCCCGGTCCCCGGCCACGGCTTCGGCCGAGATCGTCTCGCGGGAGGCCGTGGACGGCCGGACGGACAAACTCGTCATCGATTCCCCGGCCACGGGCGGGCTGCGCTCCGTGTGGGTGCTGAAGCCCGCAGGCTGGACACCGGGGTCCACCGGCTGGCGCGTGCTCTACCTCCTGCACGGCTGCTGCGCCGGCGGCGCCTGGGACTGGCTCAGGACGGGCGAGACGGCCCGGCTGACCGCCCGCCTCGACGCCGTCGTCATCGTCCCCGAGGGCGGTTCGATGGGCTGGTACGCCGACTGGCGCGACGGCCCCGGCTGGGAGACGTTCCACATGACCGAGGTGCCCCGCCTGGTCGAGCCGCGGTACGGCGCCGGCACGCGCCGCGCGGTGGCCGGGTTCTCCATGGGCGGGCTCGGCGCGTTCGTCTACGCCGCCCGGCATCCGGGCGTGTTCGAGGCCGCGGCGTCGTTCTCCGGGGTGCTCGACATTCGCGACGACGTCCGTGGATATCGGAGGTTCATGGCGGACAACGGCGTGGACACCAAGGACCTGTGGGGCGACCCGAGCGCCTGGGCGGAGCACAACCCCGCCGACCTCGCCGGGCGGCTGAAGGGCGTGCGCCTCTACGCGTCCTCGGGCGACGGCGAGCCCGGCCCGCTGGACCCGGGCCGCCAGGGCGGCGCGACGAGCGATCGCACCGAAGCCGCGATCATGCGGCAGAACCTGAACTTCGCCAGGGCAGCGGAGAAGGCCGGGGTGAAGGTGACGACGGATTTCTACGGAAACGGCACGCACACCTGGCCGTACTGGATGCGTTCGTTCGAACGAGCGCTGCCGCTTCTTCTACCCTGAGACACATGGGACGGGCCAATGACGAGGCGGCCGCCGCGCTGCAGGAGTATGCCGAGCTCTTCGCACTGAACGGCGGGGACGCCTTCCGCGTGCGCAGCTACCAGAGGGCGGCCAAGTCCATCGCGGGGTTTCCCGAGGATCTCACCAGGGAGACTCTGCGGTCGATCCCCGGCGTGGGCGAGGCCATCGCCAAGAAGATCGAGGAGTTCCTCGAGCGCGGCAGCTTCCGCCAGCTCGACGACCTGCGCGGCCGGGTGCCCGAGGGGGTGCGCGCGCTGACCCGGATCCCCTCGCTCGGCCCGAAGAAGGCGCTGTTCCTGTTCCAGGAGCTCGGCATCGACTCCCCCGCCGCGCTGGCCGAGGCGATCCGGGCCGGCCGCCTGAACGGCCTGCGCGGCTTCGGCGCCAAGACGGAGGAGAACCTGCTCAAAGGCATCGAGCACATGGAGCGCTCGGGCGACCGGGTCCACCTCGGCATCGCCACCGATCTGGCCGAGCGGGTCATCGCCTCGTTGCCCGCCGACCGGATCGCCTTCGCCGGGTCACTGCGCCGGATGAGCGAGACGATCGGCGACATCGACATCCTCGCCGTCGGCGACCCCGCCCTGATGGAGCTGTTCGCGCGGCAGCCGTACGTCACCGAAGTGATCGCGAAGGGCGAGCGGAAGACCTCGGTCAGGACCGATCGCGGCCTCCAGGTCGACCTGCGGCTGATCCCCGCCGAGTCGTGGGGCGCCGCGATGGTCTACTTCACCGGCAGCAAGGAGCACAACGTCCGCATCCGGGAGATGGCGGTCAAGAAAGGCTGGAAGCTGTCGGAGTACGGCCTGTTCGACGGCGACCGCCTCATCGCCTCGGAGACCGAGGAGGAGATCTACCAGGCGCTCGGCATGCGGTGGGTGCCTCCCGCGCTGCGCGAGGACGGCGGCGAGGTGGATGCCGCGCTGCGGGGCGAACTGCCGCGCCTGGTCGAGCTGCACGACCTGCGGGGCGACCTGCACACGCACACCGACCTGACCGACGGGATCGCCTCGCTGGAGGACATGGCCGCCGCCGCCGCGATGCGCGGCTACTCCTACTACGCGGTGACCGATCACGCGCCCGACCTGGTCATGCAGCGGATGACCCTCGACAAGGCCCTCGCGCAGCGCGCCCGCATCGCCGAGCTGCAGAAGAGCTACCCGGACATGCGGCTGCTGCACGGCAGCGAGCTGAACATCGCCCCGGACGGCTCGGTCGACTGGCCGGCCGAGGTGCTGGCCGGGTTCGACGTCTGCGTCGCGTCGGTGCACTCCCACTTCACCCAGTCGCGGGAGGAGATGACCCGCCGCTTCATCGCGGCGTGCGAGAACCCGCACGTCCACGTCATCGGTCACCCCACGACCCGGAAGATCGGCAAGCGGCCGCCGGTGGACGCGGACTGGGAGGCGGTGTTCCGCGCCGCCGCCAGGACCGGCACGATCATGGAGATCGACTCCTACCCCGACCGCGCCGACCTGCCCTCCGACCTCGTACGGCTCGCGCGCCACCACGGCGTGAAGTTCTCGATCGACAGCGACTCCCACGCCATCCCCCACCTGGCCCACCAGAGGTTCGGCGTGGGCATCGCGCAGCGGGCCTGGCTCACCCCGGACGACGTGGTCAACACCTGGCCCCTCGACCGCCTGCTGGCCCACCTGGGCAGGGCCTGACCGCGCCCCGCCGCCTCCCGATATCCGCGGGTGCCGAAGTAGTGGATCTCGGATGGTTCCCGTGTCCACTGTGGTTCGCTCGTCGGAGGAGGAGCCCGGCTGTGTCCCAGCGGCATCGCCATGAGTACGCCGCAGACCTTCCTCATGGCCTCCCGGCCAGCTTTCGTATACCGACCGGGAAAATCCCCGCCGCAACGGTAGGAAGCGGGGAAGCACCGCGCCCGACCCCTATCCGCCAGGTTCGAGTCGGTGTCACAGGTGAAGGACGTAAAACGCCGGTTCCTCGCGTACTCCTCTTCGTCTCGCTTGCCGGACCCGCCTCATCTGGCAGTACTGAAACGTCTCGGCGTTGTCAGGGCCGCTCCCGCCCTTCCCGGTGTCACCCGGGGCAGGCTGCCCTCAGTTCCCATCACCTGCTGCGACAGGCGAAAGGCGGTGGTCTCTCACCTCCGCTCGAACCCACAGCGCCTCACGGCGCAAACCGATTACGGGACAGAGCCGACCCGGGTCGCCGCCATCACCCGCGGCTTCAGGCGCTCCCGGCACCGACCCGCGGGCCGTGGAACCCCGCCCATCCGGCGCGACAGCCGGGCCACCGGGCTGACCACGGCCGCGATTTCACACTCCAGCCGAACCGCTCAGCCTGGATGCACCGAGCCGATTCTGACGTGATCGCCGTGAAAGTGGTCGGACCGGGCTCGCCGAATCGACGGGCCGGATCGACTGCTTCACGCCGATCGGAATGACACCGTAGGGCCGTAGTCGCCCTCCTCGCCGAGGACTGCGACAACGAATTCGCGTGCCGGGAACGCGTCTCTCAGCGCGGCGCGCCACATAGCCGCCACACGCGATGCGACCTCAGGCAGGATCGCGTACTCGGACTCGGACCTGGGTGCGAAAACATCCCACAGGTGAAGATGGTTGACGACGTTCTCGACGGCCGATCTGTCGCCCTTCAGCTCTTCGAACCAGGTGTCGACACTACGTTTGTCGAACAAGGCGCCCAAGAACACGCAATCACGATATTCGACGAACTCGGGCCAGAAGAGCAAGGAGAGCGCGGCGGCCTCGCCCACCGTCACATTGGCGAGCAGGAACGCACGGACATCGAAGCCGTCGGCGGTCGTCATCCAGCCATCCGCCTGGGGGAGCTTACTGAGATCCACGATGCCCACCGCCTCTCCCGACTCTTCCGTCCACGAGCATCGTCCCTTATTGATCGCCTCAGCAACTGGAGCGCGGCAGGAGTCGCTATCTCACTCTGCTGCGGGAAGACCCGGCCATCGGGAGTCTCGTGCCTGCTGAACTCTTGGACGTGGGGTGTGGGCACTCCGCCATGAGCGGCACCTACCAGATCCACTCGTCGCAGGATGACGCCATCCTGAGTTCGATAAAGAATTCCGTTCGCAGGACCGCCAGCATCGATCGCACCACCGACCGGGAATCGACCCTGCCAGAGAGTCGCCTTGCTGAGGTCGATACCGCCGTTGTCATTGTGAACGAGGACCGGCGGCGCTCCCGGGACTGTAAGAACAACGGCTCTGTCGCAGTTGATTGGACAGACCCCACCCTGGTGATATTCCTCAGGCGGGGCGACGAACGGTAGTGAGCTGACGGTAGAGGGCGGCGGTCTCCGGGTGGGGATGGCGCTGACTTCGGCGACCGCTGCAAGGCATGCCTTCCATGCCTCGTGGACGCGGCTCATGTTCCCGGCCTCGTACTCGGCCCGCATCAGGGCGGGCCGATCGTCTCGGGACGGTCACGGGCGCGCCTGAACATCCCCGCGCGGCACGTGGGAGAAATGCGCCGGTAACTCCGCGCCGCGATGATGGTCGCGGTGTGTGGGCGGGCGATCGTGGTGGGCCGGGGGCCCGCCGCGGGTGGGAGGACCGCCGGCCGACGACGCCCGGGCGGACCGGGGCCGGGGCGGTCAGCGCGCCGGGAGCGGATCGGGCGGCGTGAGCGGAAGGATGACGAGATGCGCCAGTTGACGGCACTCGACGCGCAGTTCCTGAGTGTGGAGTCGGCGACGACCGCGGCCCATGTGGCGGGTGTCGTCGTGCTCGACCCGTCGACCTCGCCCTCCGGCACGCTGACCAGGGAGGCGCTGCTCGTCCTGCTGCGCGAGCGGCTGCATCTCGCCCCGCCGCTGCGGATGCGGCTGGCCGACGTGCCCTTCGGGCTCGACCGGCCGTACTGGCTCGACGACCCGGACGTGGACGTCGACGCGCACGTGCGCGAGGCCACCCTTCCGGCGCCCGGCGGGGAGCGGGAACTGGCGGCGTACGTGGCGGGCGTCCACGCGCGGCGGCTCGACCGCGGACGGCCGCTGTGGGAGGCGCACCTCATCCACGGCCTGGCGGGCGGCCGCTGCGCCCTTTACATCAAGGTGCACCACTGTGTGATCGACGGCGTGTCGGGCTCGGAGATCCTGACCGCGCTGCTCGATCCGTCGCCGCGGCCATGCAGGGTGGACGCACCTCCCGCCCCGGCGCCGCCGGTGCCGCCCAGCCTGCTCACGATGCTAGCCGGGGCGGTCGCCCGGTCGATCGTCCAGCCGGTGGAGACGCTGTGCTCGCTCGCCCGTGCCGCCGCGGACCTGGACACGATCCCGGTGGTCGCGGCGCTGCCCGACGCCCGGCTCGTGGCCCAGGCCGCCCGCGCGCTCGCGGGCGACTCGCGCCCGCTGCCCGAGACGCCGCCGCCTGTCGCGCCGCGTACGCCGTTCAATGGCCCGATCTCCGGCACGCGGGAGGTCGCCTTCGGCTCCGTGCCGCTGGCGGAGGTCAGGAGGGTGGCCAGGGCCTTCGGCATGGGCCCGAACGACGTGGTGATGACGCTGTGCGCCTCGGCGCTGCGGCGGTGGCTGATCGCCCACGACGCGCTGCCCGACCGGCCGCTGGTGGCCGCCGTGCCGGTGGCGTTGCGCCCTCACTCCGGCGGGTCGTCCGGCGACGCGGCCGAGGGCCGGGTCGGCAACCGCATCTCGGCGATGGTCACGCCGCTGGCCACCGACGTCGCCTGCCCCCGGGAGCGGCTGACGGCCGTACGCGCCGCGCTGGCCGCCGCCAAGCGGCGCTTCGCCGTGTCCCACCGCACCTGGCTGGACGACGTGTGCGCGATGCTGCCGAACGCCCTCGCGGCGCTGGCCACACCGGTGGTGTTCCGCCTCGCGGGCGTCGCGGGGGCGGGGGTCAACCTCATCGTGTCGAACGTGCCCGGTCCCCGCCTGCCGTTGTATCTCTGCGGCGCCCGGATGCTGTCCTACCACCCGCTGTCGGTGGTCACCGACGCCACCGGGGGACTCAGCATCACCTGCGCGTCCTACGACGGCCGCCTGGACTTCGGCGTCGTCGCCTGCCCCACCCGGCTGCCCGACGTCTGGAGCGTCGTCGACCACCTGCGTGAGGCGATGGACGAGCTCCTGGCCCTGCTCGACGACTCCCCGCACGACGTGGCCCAGCCCGGGGACGCGGTGCCCGTGCGGCCCCACAAGGAGCGGGAGGAGCGGCAGGAGATGGTGCCCGCCTGACCGCCGGGCGTCGGCACGGCCCTCGTCAGTGCAGGAGGGCGTTCGCGATCAGCTCCGCGACCGCGTCGGGGTCGATGTGGTGGCCGGTGAGCAGGCAGATGCTCTCCTGGTACAGCAGGACCGCGGCGAAGGTCGCGGCCGCGGCCTCCAGCCGTGCGGCGTCACCGCGGCCGCCCGGCAGGGCGAGCTCCAGGGCGAACCTGGCCCGGCGGATGATCTCGGCGTTGAGACGGCCGAGGCGCTCCCGTACGGACAGGTGGGTGTCGGCCTCCCGGAACAGGATGCGCCGCATCGCCGGGGACGCGCGCAGCGGCAGCCTGCGGGCGAGCCGCGACAGCGCCCCCGCCGCGTCGCCGGGGACCGCCTCCACCTCCTCCTCGACCACCACGGTGCGCTCGTCCACCAGCGAGATCAGTACGTCGATCTTGCGGGGGAAGTAGTGGAAGACCAGGCCCTTGGGCACGCCGGCCAGTTCGGCGATGCGCGCGGTCGGGGTGGCCTCGTAGCCGCCGCCCGCGAACAGTTCCTCGGCGGCGTCCAGGATGCGGGTGCGGGCGTCGCCGTCGGGCGGCCGCATCCCTCTCCGCGAGCGTGAACGCGACCACGCCTTGGCCGTCTGGAGAGGGCTGTCCACGGACCGAACCATAACCAGAGCGGGTGCCCCAACACCATGACGCGAGGGACAGGGCACGCATACGCCCGCCCGCCGGCGGTGGCCGGCGGGCGGGAGTATGGGGGTGCCGGCCCCCGGCGGCGGTGGGTGGCACCGCCGGGAGGCCGGCGACGTACGGCCGGGAACCGGTGTCAGTGGCTCGTTGCCTTCTCGGCTCCGAGGCCGGTCAGCGAGCGGACCTCGATCTCGGCGTACTTCGGAGCGTTGTACTCCTTGCTCAGGATCGTGCCGAGGTAGCCGCACAGGAAGCCGATCGGGATCGAGAAGATGCCCGGGTTCGACAGCGGGATCAGGTGGAAGTCGGCGTCGGGGAACATCGCCGTCGGCGCGCCCGAGACGACCGGCGAGAAGATCACCAGCACCACGGCGGAGACCAGGCCGCCGTAGATGGCCGAGACCGCGCCCGCCGTGTTGAATCTCTTCCAGAACAGGCTGTAGAGGATCGCCGGCAGGTTGCCCGACGCGGCGACCGCGAAGGCCAGCGAGACCAGGAAGGCCACGTTGAGCGACTGGGCGAAGATGCTCAGCGCGATCGCGACCGCGCCGATCACGAACGCGGCGACGCGGGCGACCACGACCTCCTGACGCTCGGTGGCGGTGCCCCGCTTGAAGACGTGGGCGTACAGGTCGTGGGCGAAGCTGGAGGAGGACGCGAGGGTCAGGCCCGCGACGACCGCGAGGATCGTGGCGAACGCGACCGCCGCGATGACCGCCAGCAGCACCGTGCCGCCGACGTCGCCGAAGATGTCCTGGCCCACCTGCTGGGCGAGCAGCGGGGCCGCCGTGTTGCCGGCCTTGTCGGCCTCGGCGATCGTCTTCGAGCCCACCACGGCGGCGGCGCCGAAGCCGAGCACCAGCGTCAGCAGGTAGAACACGCCGATGATGCCGATGCCCCACATGACCGACTTGCGGGCGTCCCTGGCGGTCGGCACCGTGTAGAAGCGGATGAGGACGTGCGGCAGTCCGGCGGTGCCGAGGACCAGGGCCAGGCCGAGGCTGATCAGGTCGATCTTGCCCCAGACGCCCTGGGCGTCCGTGCCGTACTTGAGACCGGGCTTGAGGAACGCCTCGCCCTTGCCGCTCGCGCTCGCGGCGTCGCCGAGCAGCCCGGACAGGTTGAAGCCGAACTTGCCGAGCACGAGCAGGGTGATCAGCGCCGCGCCGACCATCAGCATGACGGCCTTGACGATCTGCACCCAGGTGGTGCCCTTCATGCCGCCGAACACGACATAGATGATCATCAGCAGGCCGACCGCGATGATCGTTACGATCTTGCCGGCCTCGGAGTGGACGCCGAGCAGCAGGCCGACGAGCGCGCCCGCGCCGACCATCTGCGCGAGCAGGTAGAAGATGCTCACGACGATCGTGGACACGCCGGCCGCCGTACGGACCGGGCGCGGCGACATCCGGAACGCCAGCACGTCGGCCATCGTGTACTTGCCGGAGTTGCGCATGAGCTCGGCGACGAGCAGCAGCGCCACCAGCCAGGCCACGAGGAAGCCGATGGAGTAGAGGAAGCCGTCGTAGCCCGACAGCGCGATGATGCCGGCGATGCCGAGGAACGACGCGGCCGACATGTAGTCGCCGCCGATCGCCAGGCCGTTCTGCAGGCCGCTGAACGACCGGCCGCCGGCGTAGAAGTCGGACGCGCTCTTGGTGTTGCGGCTGGCCCAGAACGTGATGGCGAGCGTACCGGCGACGAAGACGACGAAGAGGATCGTGGACAGCGTCTCGTGACTCACTTGGCGCCCTCCCCGACCTCGTCGCGGCTCTCGGCCTCGCCGCGCAGCTCGTCGGCGATCGGGTCGAGCTTGGCCGCCGCGTGCCGCGAGTACGCCCAGGCGATCAGGAACGTCGAGACGAACTGCAGCACGCCGAAGACGAGGGCGACGTTGATGTTGCCGAACAGCTTGGTGCCCATGAAGTCGCGGGCGAACCCGGAGAGCACCACATAGAGCAGATACCACGCCAGGAAGGCGACGGTCATGGGGAAGGCCCAGGAACGGTAGCGGCGGCGCAGCTCCTGGAACTGCTCACCCGCCTGTATACGCTCATAAACCGATGGATCGTGCTGGACGGTCACAAGATCTCCTCCGGCAAAGTGATCTGAATCACTTCAACGTAGGAGCGCGACGCGTCCGCCGACGAGTCCCGATGCCCGCCGTGTCGCCCAGCCGTACCGCCCGCTCGTTCACATGGCGCATCCATGCGACGAATGGTCGTTTGCACGCGCCGAGCGGTCCGGCGGCCACCGGCGGACGACCTACATGTACCGCGGGTGCCAGTCGCCGCGGTCGACGTTCAGCGTCTCCGGGGTGTGCAGGCGGACCATGGTGCGCGCGACGCCGCGCGGCACCCGCGACGGCGTGAGCAGCGACACCACCACCATGACCGTGAACGACACGGGCACCGTCCAGGCCGCTGGCTGGGCCAGCAGCGACCCCGCCCAGCCGGAGTGCGGTCCGCCGGTGATGGTGACCACGACCGCCGCGCAGGCCAGCCCTCCGCCGGCCAGCAACCCCGCCATCGCCCCCGCCGTCGTCAGCCTGCGCCACCAGATGCCGAGCACGAGCAGCGGGCAGAACGACGAGGCGGCCACGGCGAACGCCAGCCCCACCACGGTCGCCACCGGCAGCGACCGGGCCGCGCCGGCCAGCGCGAGCGGCACGAGCACCGCGAGCACGGTCGCGACGCGGAACGCGCGCACCCCGCCGCGCAGGATGTCCTGCGCGATCACCCCGGCGACCGACACCGTCAGCCCCGACGACGTCGACAGGAACGCCGCGAACGCCCCCGCGGTCACCAGCGCGGTCAGGAACTCGCCCACCGGCCCGCCGACCAGCCGGCCGGGCAGCGCGATGACCACCGTGTCGCTCTCCGGCATGCCGTAGACGTGGCCGAGGTAGCCGTACACGGCCGGCATCAGGTAGAAGGCGCCGAGCAGCGTCAGCACGAGAAGCGTGGTCCGGCGCGCGGCCCGGCCGTCGGGATTGGTGTAGAAGCGGACGAGCACGTGCGGCAGCCCCATCGTCCCGAGGAACGTCGCGAGGATCAGCGAGTAGGTCTCGTAGACCGGGTGCTCGCGCCCGTGCAGCGGCAGCGCCCACTCGTCCCCCGGGGCGAGCCCGGGCGTCCCGTCGGACCACCAGGCCACGAGCATGAACGCCAGCGGCACCGCCAGCGCGGTCAGCTTCAGCCAGTACTGGAACGCCTGGACGAAGGTGATCGACCGCATGCCGCCCGACAGCACGTTGGTCGCGACCACCACCGCCACCAGCAGGCTGCCCGCCCACGGCGGCGCCCCGGTGATCGTACGGAAGACCAGCCCGGCGCTCTGGAACTGCGGCATGAGGTACAGCCAGCCGATCAGCACGACGAGCACGCTCGACAGCCGCCGCACCGTCATCGACTCCAGGCGCGCCTCGGCGAAGTCGGGCAGGGTGTAGGCCCCCGACCGCCGCAGCGGCGCCGACACCAGCACGAGCAGCACGAGATAGCCGCCGGTCCAGCCGACCGGCAGCCAGAGCATGTCCGCGCCGAAGGTGAGGATCAGGCCCGCGATGCCGAGGAAGGAGGCCGCCGACAGGTACTCGCCCCCGATCGCCGAGGCGTTCCACAGCGGCGACACCGTACGCGAGGCGACGTAGAAGTCCGACGTGGTGCGGGACATCCGGATGCCGAACGCACCGATGAGCACGGTCGCCAGCATCACCAGGACGACCGCGGCGATCTGGCTCACCGGCGTGCCGTCCTCACCGGCGCTCCACGAGGTCGGCGAAGTCCCGCTCGTTGCGCTCGGCCTGCCGCACGTACAGCCAGGCGCCCGCGACGAGCGCCGGGTAGACCAGCCCCGCGAGCACGACCCACGGCAGCGGCAGCCCGAGCAGCTGGACCGCCCGCAGCTCCGGGGCCAGCAGGAACAGCAGCGGCAGGCCGCCCACGACGCAGGCCAGCACGGTGCACACGAACAACGCCAGGCGGAACTGGGTCCGCACCAGCGAGCCCATGTAGACCTCGCCCAGGCGGGTCTGCTCGTCGATCTCCCGGGTGAGCGGGTGCCGCGGCCGACGCGCCGCCGCCGTGCGGGGGCTGGTCACCGTCACCCTGCGGGGCTTTCCGCCCGGCGCCGCCGCCTCGCCCTGTCCGCGCGCGCCCGTCGCCGCTTTGCGGGGCTTGCCGGTCACCGCCCGGACTCCGCGGCGCTCACCGGGCCTGGCCCTTCCTGGCCCGGCGGACGAGCAGGTCGCGCAGCTCCCGCGTGTGGCGGCGGCTCACCGGGATCTCGGTGTCGCCCACCCGCACCACGCACTTGCCCGAGTCGATGTGCAGCTCGTCGATGTGCTTGACCGCGACGAGATGGCTGCGATGGACGCGCAGGAACCCGGCCGACGCCCAGCGTTCCTCCAGCGTGGCCAGCGGGATGCGGACCAGGTGGCTGCCGGTCGCCGTGTGCAGCCGCGCGTAGTCGCCCTGCGCCTCGACGTAGCGCACCTCGGTGCTGGCCACGAACCGGGTGACGCCGCCCAGCTCGACCGGGATCGTGTCCGCCTGCGGTCCCTCTCCCTGCTCGCCCCGGCTGCCGCACACCCGGCGGATCGCCTCGGCCAGCCGCTCCGGCCGTACGGGCTTGAGCAGGTAGTCCTCGGCCTTCAGCTCGAACGCGTCGACGGCGTGGGCCTCGTACGCCGTCACGAAGACGATCTTCGGGGGCCGGGTGAACTGGGTCAGCAGCCGCCCCAGCACCACCCCGTCGAGCCCGCGCATGCGGATGTCGAGGAAGACCGCATCCACCGGCTTGCCGTCCGCGATCGCGCGGTCGAGCAGCCGCAGCGCGGCGGCTCCGTCGCGGGCGGTCAGCACGTCGCCGATCCGGGGGTCCGCGCGCAGCAGGTAGGCGACGTCCTCCAGCGCGGGCTGCTCGTCGTCAACCGCCAGAACCCGCAGACCGCTCACGATCACCCCTCTCACCGACCGATCCATAAGAGAGTGATGACCGGAACGTGCCGAAGTCAACGCCTCCTCATCACGACCGCATCACGGCTCGGATCGCGGTGGTCAGGGTCAGCCCGGGCGGCGGCGGAGCAGCGCCCCGGGGTCGAGCGTCACCCGGAACGGCTCGTCGAGCGTCACCGGCTCCCCCATCCGCACGTCGTGCCGCTGGCGATATTCGCCCGCGGCGAGCTCGAAGACGATGAGGCGCGGCTCCGGCTGGTCGAGACGGACCACCCAGTAGAACGGGATGCCGATGCTCGCGTAGACCTGACGCTTGGTGATCATGTCGCGGGTGATCGCGTCCTTGCCGGTGATCTCGGTGGCGATCAGGACGTCGTGCCCCTTGAGCAGGTCGTAGCCGCCCTCGGCCAGCTTGCCCGGCACGGTGACCAGATCGGGACTGCGGTAGCCGGACAATGGGCCCGGAACGTCGACGTCGACCGGGCCGATCGTGATCAGATCCAGCCCGGCGTCCTCGGCCGCGTCATCGAGGATGCGCATCAGCCGGTTGGCGACGTACTGGTGCTCGGGTGCGGGGGAGTTCATGACCAGGAGGTTCCCGTCCTCGATCTCGTACCGGAATCCTTCCGGCAGGTCGCGCGTATCGTCCCGGGTCCACGGGTAATCGGTCCCGTGCTGGTCGAACTCGATCGTCACGCTCATCAGCTTAGAACCTCCGGGCAAGGGGCGGCCTGACCAGTGCGGACACTAACAGTAATCGGATCGATACGCACAGCTTTTCGAATGGTCAGGACGCGAGGGGCACGACCCTCGGCTCAAGTCCGGACGCCGGGGTGATACTTGGGGACCCGTACGGCGACCTTGGTGCCGGCGCCCTCCCCGGTCTCCACCACGAGGCCGTACTCGTCGCCGTAGACCTGGCGCAGCCGCTCGTCGACGTTGGCCACGCCGATGCCGCCCGCGCCCGAGCGGTCCTCCCCCGCCAGCACCCGCCGCAGCCGTTCGGGGTCCATTCCGACGCCGTCGTCCTCGACGGTGATGACGCACTCCGCGCCCGCGTCCTCGGCGACGATCGTGATCCGGCCCACGCCCGGCTTGGCCTCCAGGCCGTGCCGTACGGCGTTCTCCACGAGCGGCTGCAGGCACAGGAACGGCACGGCCACGGGCAGCACCTCCGGCGCGATGCGCAGCGTGACCTCGAGCTGATCGCCGAACCTGGCCCGCTCGAGCGTGAGGTAGCGGTCGATCGAGCGCAGCTCCTCGGCCAGGGTGGTGAAGTCGCCGTGCCGCCGGAAGGAGTAGCGGGTGAAGTCGGCGAACTCCAGCAGCAGTTCCCTGGCCTGCTCGGGGTCGGTGCGGACGAACGACGCGATGGTGGTCAGCGAGTTGTAGATGAAGTGGGGCGAGATCTGCGCCCGCAGCGCCCGGACCTCCGCCTCCATCAGCATGGTCCGGGAGCGGTCGAGCTCGGCCAGCTCCAGCTGGGAGTCCACCCATCGCGCGACCTCCTGCGCCGCCCGCACGAGCCCGGCCGAGGCGTGGTCGCCGTACGCCGCGAGCGAGCCGACGACGCGGTCGTCGGTGGTGAGCGGGACGACGACGGCGTGCCTGACGGGGCACTCGGGCCGGGTGCAGTCGAGCGCGAGCACCTGGGTGCGGCCGTCCTTCAGCGTCTCCGCGGCGTGCTCGAACGCGTCGGCCGCGTGGTGGTCGCCCGCGCCGTCGTAGACGAGCAGCTCCTCCACGTTGGTGACGGCGATGGCCGGGGAGCCGAGCAGCTCGCGCAGGTGCCGCGACGCCTTGAGCGCCCCGGCCTGGGTGAGCCCGGCACGCAGCGGCGGCGCGGCCAGCGACGCGGTGTGCAGCGTCTCGAAGGTCGCCCGCTCGGCGGGACTGCTGCCGAGGTCGCGGCGGCCGCGCAGCACCCGCCACAGCACGACGGCCGGCACGGCGACGAGGACGGCGACGACGAGCGCGGTGACGACCGGTTCCACGCCGCCGCAGCCTACCCCCCGTCCGCCCACCCGCCCGCTCGCGCGGCGGCGAACGGTCGTCATCGCGCGCCGGGACGCTCCGGCACTCGACGGCGGCGCTCCCGGGGCCTAACCGGCGGGCGTCTTGTGGACGAACGCGGCGACCGCCTCGCCCAGCTCGCGGCCCGCGTCCTCCTGCAGGAAGTGACCGGCGCCGGCGATGACGGGGTGGTCGAGCCCCGCCGCGCCGCGCATGGACTTCTTCAGGATCGGCGCCATGCCGCCGGTGATGGGGTCGCGGTCGGAGAACGCCACGAGGAACGGCAGGCCGAGGTTGATGAGCGTCTCCCAGGCGGCACGGTTGGCGGGGGACGCGGGGTCGCCGGGAGTGATCGGAACCAGGCCCGGCATCGCCCGCGGCCCGGCCTTGAACTCCTCCGAGGGGAACGGCGCGTCGTAGGCCCGCCGTACGGGCTCGGACAGCTCGGTGACGCAGCCGGACTGGACGAACCGGGCGATGTCGAGCACCGGTGCCTTCTCGACGGCCTCCCGGAAGCGGTGCCACACCTCCGGCATCGGGATGTCGCCGGTCGGCAGGCCGGTGTTGGCGGCGACGACCCGGGCGAACCGGTCCGGATGCTCGGCGACGAGCCGCAGTCCGATCAGCCCGCCCCAGTCCTGGCCCACCACCGTCACGCCATCGAGGCCGAGCGCGTCGAAGGCGAGCGACCGCACCCATTCCACGTGCCGGGCATAGGTGTGGTCCTCCGGGCGGGACGGCTTGTCGGAGCGGCCGAAGCCCACCAGGTCGGGGGCGACGGCCCGGCAGCCCGCCTCGGCCAGCACGGCGATGACGTGCCGATAGAGGAACGACCAGCTCGGCTCCCCGTGCAGCAGCAGCACCGGCGGGCCGTCCGCGGGACCCGCCTCGACGTACGCCATCCGGGCGCCGCCGGTCACCTCGGCGTAGCGGGGTTCGTAGGGGAAGTCCGGCAGCTCGGCGAAGCGCTCGTCAGGGGTACGCAGGAAATCCATGCTGTGGTCCTTTACGACGTAGGTTCGTCGGATACGACAGGGTGGGCGGGGCGCGGGACGCACCGCACGGGGCGGGGGCGTCAGTCAGAACCCGCGGGCGCCTCCAGTGCGGCGCGGATACGGGCGGCGTAGTCCTCCATCTCGGCGTCGCCGTCGTACTTGACCCGGGGCCAGAAGAAGCCGCGCAGGCCGTCCTTGCGGTTGCGCGGCACGACGTGGACGTGCAGGTGGGGCACGCTCTGACTGATCCGGTTGTTCATCGCGACGAACGTTCCGGCCGCGCCGGTGCCCGCCTCGACCGCACGCGCGACGGCCTGGACCCGGCCGAAGAACGGCCCGACCGATGCCGGCGGAAGGTCCGGCAGGGTCTCGGCGTGGCCGCGCGGCACGACGAGCACGTGCCCCTTGAAAACCGGCCGGGCGTCGAGGAAGGCCGCCGCGACCTCGTCGTCCAGCACCACGTGGGCGGGCCGCTCCCCCGCCGCGATCTCACAGAACACGCAGCCGTCCACGGTCACCAGCCCAGCGTGGCGTCGCCCTCGACGAGCGCCTTGGCGATGATGAGCCGCTGCACGTCGTTGGTGCCCTCGCCGATCGCCATCAGCGGCGCGTCCCGGTAGAGGCGCTCGACCACGAACTCCTGCGAGTAGCCGTACCCGCCGTGGATCCGCATCGCCTCCAACGTCGCCCGCAGCGCCACCTCCGAGGCGAAGTACTTCGCCATCGCGGCCTCGCTGCGCACCGGCCCCGCCTCCGACCTCGTGGCCGCCCAGTACGTCATCAGCCTGGCCGCCTGGATCTCGGTCGCCATGTCGGCCAGCTTGAGCTGGATCGCCTGGAAGCCCGCGATCGGCTGCCCGAACGCGTGCCGCTCGCGGGCGTAGCCCAGCGCCGCGTCGTAGGCGCACTGGGCGACGCCGACGGCCCGGGCCGCGATGTTGAGGCGGCCGAGTTCGAGCGCCGACAGCACCTGCTGCATACCGCGCCCCTCCACGCCGCCGAGCAGCCGGGACGCCGGCACCCGCACGCCGTCGAGGACGACCTCGCAGGTCTCCGTGCCCTTGTAACCCAGCTTGGGCAGGTCGCGGCTGACGGTCAGGCCCTCGCTGCCGCCGTCCACGAGCAGCACCGACATCCCGCGGTGGGCGGGCGTCTCGATCGAGGTCTTCACCAGGACGGGCAGCGGGTCGGCGTGCCGGGCGTTGGTGATCCACGTCTTGGTCCCGGTGACGACATAGTGGTCGCCGTCGCGGACCGCCCGGGTGGCGATGCCCTGCAGGTCGGTTCCCGCGCCCGGCTCGGTCAGCGCGATCCCGGTGCGGCGCGCTCCCGTGGCGAGGCCGGGCAGGTAGTGGCGGCGCTGCTCCTCGGTGCCGTATCTGGCGATCATCCACGCGGACAGCGAGTGGGAGCCGAGCACCCCCGCCACGCCCATCCAGCCCCGGGCGATCTCCTCGAAGACGAGGGCGAACGACACCCGGTCGAGGTCGAGCCCGCCGTACTCCTCCGGGATCGTGACGCCGAACAGCCCCAGCTGCCCGAACCGCTCGACGATCTCCGCCGGGTAGCGGCCCGTGCGCTCCCACTCCGGCGCGACGGGGACGATCTCCTTGTCCACGAACTCCCGCAGCGTCTGCCGGAACAGCCGCTGGTCCTCGTTCAGCTCGAAGTCCATCACGCCTCCATCGGGCCGGTCTTGGCGCGCGGGAAGTATCCCTTGTCGTGCGGCGCGTCGCGCTTGTAGACCATCACCGCGCGCCGCCAGGACATCACCTCGTCGCCGTCCTGGTTCAGCCCCCGGGTCCGGCAGGTGACGATGCCGGCGTACGGCCGGGATTTCGACTCGCGCTTGTCCACCACCATCGACTCGGCGTAGAGCGTGTCGCCCACGAAGACCGGATGGGTCAGCCGGATCTCGTCCCAGCCGAGGTTCATCATGGCCGTCTGGCTGACGTCGATGACCGACAGCCCGAGCACGATCGCCACCGAGAGCCCCGAATTCACGATGATCTTCCCTGCCGGAGACCCGGCGGCGAAGTGCGCGTTGAAGTGGTTCTGGTTGGTGTTCATCGTCAGCAGCGTGAACCAGGTGTTGTCGGCCTCGCTGATCGTCCGGCCGAGTGGGTGCTGGTAGACGTCGCCGACCACGAAGTCCTCGTAGTAACGCCCGATCCGGGCTTCATGGACCGTCACACCAGAATACTATTCTGGATCTTCCCGCCACAGGAGGACCCACGGCACCGGTTCTCCAACGTTCGGAACAGTTCCGGACATGCACAGACCTGGTATATGTGACGCGTGTCTCCAACAGTGGGGATTGCTTCGTGCGGGCTCCACCGCAGTGGAAGGCGGCCGAGCCCGGACGCGCGGCAGATCCCCCTACCGAGACTCGAAAAAGGAGCTCGTCATGCGCCGACGTATCGCCGCCGCCGTTCTCACCGTCCTCATGTCCATCGGCGTCACCGCCGCGATCGCCGCGGCGTCGGCCACGCCGGCCAGCGCGGACTACTACTGCTGCTGACCGGACCCCGGCCCCGTCGTCTCCCGTGCCGGGAGAAGGCGCAGGAAGGCCCGGCGCAGGGCCGGGCCTTCCGGGGCTTTCAATACGACCGAGGGCGGCCTCAGGGCGCGTCGGCCTCCTGGCGCGCTTCGCGCCGTGGCTCGGGCACCTCGCTCAGGCCTTCCTCGGGCTCGGGGTCCTTCGGGGGATCGCGGGGGTCGACGTACGGCTCCGCCGGGGACTCGCCGTCCGCGATCCTGCGGCCGCGCTGGAGCTCGGCGTCGAGTTCGGCGCCGCAGAGGATGACGATGTTCGACAGCCACAGCCAGACGAGGAAGACGACGACGGCCGCGAGCGTGCCGTACGTCTTGTTGTAGGAGCCGAACCGCGCGACGTACAGCCCGAAGCCGGCGGACACCACGACCCAGGCCACGACGGCGAACAGGCTGCCGGGGCTGAGCCACCGCACGCCGGGCTGGCGGACGTTGGGCGCGGCGTAGTAGAGCAGCGTGATCATGCCCGCCGCGAGCAGCACGAGCACCGGCCACTTCACGATGCCCCAGACCGTGACCGCCGTCGGCCCGAGGCCGATCAGGTTCCCCGCGATCTCGGCGAGCCGGCCGGTGAAGGTGACGGCGAGCACGGCGGCCGCCATCAGGATCACCAGCAGGAGCGTCAGCCCCACCCGGAGCGGAGTCACCTTCCAGAACGGACGGCCCTCGCGGATGTCGAAGATCGCGTTGGTCGCCCGGATGAACGCGCCCATGTAGCCGGAGGCCGCCCACAGCGCGAGCAGCAGACCCGTGATCGCGAACACCCCGGCGGTGCCCTGGTGCTGCTGGACGTTGGCGAGGCCGGTCTGCAGCATCTGCTGGACCGGCCCCGGCGTCAACGACTTGATGTTCCCGAGCAGCGGTTCGGTGGCGCTCTGGCCCAGCAGGCCGAGTATCGACACCAGCACGATCAGCCCGGGGAAGATCGAGAGGACGGCGTAGTACGTCAGCGAGGCCGCCCAATCGGGAACGTTGTCCTCCTTGAACTCCTTGGCCGTGCGTTTGACGACTCCGATCCAGTCGCGACGCGACAGCCTCTCGAGCGGCCCCTGCTCGTCCTCGGGGTCGGTCATCGGTGGGCGAACCTCCGCATGAGCGTGTGACGTGGGTGCGGGAACATCCGGCGGCCGCCGAACATGCGGGTCTTGCCGAACACGCCGCGCATTCCCCTGCCGCCGAAAATGCTCTTCCGGCCGAACGTGTTCATCGCGCCGAAACCGCGCTTGCGGCCGGGCATGCGCAGCCCGTTGAAGGCGCTCTTCCCGCTGAACGCGCCCTTGCCGCCGAGCGGGCCAATGCCGCCGGCCCTCTTCTTGGCGCCGAACATCCGGTGTCCGCCGGCCGGCTTGCTCATCTTGCCGGCGGTCCCGAGCATGCCCGTCGCCCGGCCCGTGCGGCCTCCGCCGAACCCACGCGTCCTCGGCATGCCCTGCTTCTGGAACATGCCGGCCACGCCGGGCCTCGTCGTACGGCCCTGGCTCCGGGTGATGACGCGGCGCAGCAGCAGCAGCGCGGTTCCCGCGACTCCGGCGGCGGCGACCAGGCCGGGACGGCGCCTCGCCTGCTCGCTCACCTTGCCGGCGGCTCCCCGCACCGGCTCCGGCGTGGCCTCGCGCACCCGGCCGGTGACGTCGGCGACCCTGGCCCGCGCGGCGGCGGTGGTCGCGTGCACGCGCTCCTGCGCCCGCGCCTTCACGTCGGCCTTGGCGGCCAGGGCCTCGATCGTGTCGCCCAGGTGGTCGCGAGTCCGTTCGATCTCCTGGCGGACCTCGGCGATCTCGTCGTGGCCCTTCTTCTCGTCCTCGCCCTTGGTCTCGGTGTCCCGTGCCGCGGCGACGGGCTCGGGACCGGGCCGCGACTGCCGCACGGCGTTCAGCGACTCCGGCTCGGTGACCGGCTCGGACACGTCCTGTCTGTGCACACCCACGGCGCCGGCGTTCGGCCGGGCCGCTCCGGGGTCGGTCTCGGTCATCTGCGCGCACTCTCCTTCATGACGTCGATGTCTGCTTTGAGGCTGCGCATCGCCTCGTCGGGAGTGGGCGGCGCCGCGCGGGACACCTGCTCCTTGCCCACCAGGGCGAGCAGCCCGGCGAGCGCCAGCAGCGCGGCGCCGATGATCAGGGCGCTGGCCCAGGCGGGCAGCACCAGCGCGAGCGCCAGGATCGCCGTGGCCACGAGGGCTCCCCCGCCGTAGAACGCGATGAGACCCGCGGCGCCGAGCAGGCCCGCGCCCATACCCGCGCGTTTGCCCTTGCGCGTCATTTCAAGCCGCGCCAGCCGCAGTTCGTCGCGGATCAACCGGGAGACGTCCTCGGACAGCCGTCGGACGAGTTCGCCCGTGGACAGCGACTCCTTCTGGATGGTCATGGCCTGCCTCCCTTCCAGGGTTGGGAAGCGCCTACCCGCAGCCGAGAGCCCTAACCACCGGCCTCGGCGGGCCGAACGGCCAGGCCGTTACAGATGAAAGTTTCAGTTATGAAATCTCGCCACATCTGTCAGGGAGGGGCAAAAGACCAGCAAGGGGCCCCGGCTCACCGCGCGGCGAGGTCACCGGGTGAGGCGTCGGCAACCTGTCATTGACATACGGGGGGCCCAATCCACAATCCTGTTGTGGGAGCGCTCCCATCCTACCGGTTCAGATTCACCCTTGCCCGCATCGGCCGTGAAATCCGCTACCTGGGATTTCTTCATCCGATGCTCCCACCCCCAACCCACTTTGGAGACCCTCCAAAAATGAGAACGAGAGCTCTTAGTACGGGAGCGCTCCCACGATCGCGGAAACCGCTGGCCCTGCTGGCGGCCGCCACCGTGGGCGGCGGCCTCCTCGTCGGGCTGGCGCAGACTCCCGCGTCCGCCGCCGTGTCCTGCGACGTCCAGTACGCGCTCAACTCCTGGGGTTCCGGCTCGGGCGGCTTCACGGCCAGCCTGGACATCAAGAACCTGGGCGACCCGGTCAACAGCTGGACGCTCCGGTTCACCTTCCCCAACGGGCAGCGGCTGTCGAACGGCTGGTCGGCCAACTGGAGCCAGAGCGGCACCACCGTCACGGCCACGAACATGTCCTGGAACGGCAACCTCGGCACCGGTGCGTCGACCAACATCGGGTTCCAGGGAACGTGGACCGGCAGCAACAACAAGCCCGCCTCGTTCTCCATCAACGGGGTGACCTGTGGGGCGGTCGTGAGCCCCTCCCCGCCCGTGAGCCCGTCGCCGTCCCCATCGCCGTCGCCCTCACCGTCGCCCTCGCCCGTCGTGTCGCCCTCGGCCGACGTGTCGCCGTCGCCCGGCGTGTCGCCGTCGACGAGCCCCACCCCGGGCACGGACAACCAGTACGTCCAGAACTTCCTGACGATGTACAACAAGATCCACGACCCGGCCAACGGGTACTTCTCGCCGCAGGGCGTGCCGTACCACTCGGTCGAGACGTTCCTCGTGGAGGCGCCGGACCACGGCCACGAGACCACGTCCGAGGCGTACAGCTACTACCTGTGGCTGGAAGCCATGTACGGCAAGGTCACCGGTGACTGGTCGAAGTTCAACACGGCGTGGCAGTCGATGGAGAAGTACATCATCCCGTCGCACGCCGACCAGCCCACCAACGACAAGTACGACCCGAGCAAGCCGGCGACGTACGCGGGTGAGTGGGACGACATCAGCGGGTACCCGTCGAGGCTCGACAGCAGCGTCAGCGTCGGCAGCGACCCCATCGCCAACGAGCTGAAGAGCGCCTACGGCACCTCCGACGTCTACGGCATGCACTGGCTGCTGGACGTCGACAACGTCTACGGCTACGGCCGCTGCGGCGACGGCACCACCAAGCCGGCGTACATCAACACCTACCAGCGCGGCCCCGAGGAGTCGGTCTTCGAGACGATTCCGCAGCCGTCGTGCGACACCTTCAAGTTCGGCGGCCCGAACGGGTACCTCGACCTGTTCACCGGCGACAGCAACTACGCCAAGCAGTGGAAGTACACCAACGCGCCGGACGCCGACGCCCGCGCCGTCCAGGCCGCCTACTGGGCGCTGACCTGGGCGACCGAGCAGGGCAAGCAGTCGCAGATCTCCACCTCCGTCGCCAACGCGGCGAAGATGGGTGACTTCCTGCGCTACGCGATGTACGACAAGTACTTCAAGCAGCCCAACTGCACCAGCACCTCGTGCCCGGCGGGCACCGGCAAGAACTCCTCGAACTACCTGCTGTCGTGGTACTACGCCTGGGGCGGCGCGACCGACACGTCGGCCGGCTGGGCCTGGCGCATCGGCTCCAGCCACAACCACTCGGGCTACCAGAACCCGATGGCGGCCTGGGTGCTGTCGAACGTCAACTCGCTGAAGCCCAAGGGTTCGACCGCCGTCACCGACTGGTCGACCAGCCTCACCCGCCAGCTGCAGTTCTACAAGTGGCTGCAGTCGGCCGAGGGCGGCATCGCCGGCGGCGCGACCAACAGCTGGCAGGGCCACTACGCCAGCCCGCCGTCCGGCCTGCCGAAGTTCTTCGGCATGGCCTACGACTGGCAGCCGGTCTACCACGACCCGCCGTCCAACCAGTGGTTCGGCTTCCAGGCGTGGTCGATGGAGCGCGTGGCCGAGCTCTACTACGCCACGGGCAACACCGACGCCAAGGCGATCCTCGACAAGTGGGTCACCTGGGCGCTGTCCGGCACCACGATCAACGCCGACGGCACCTTCCGGATGCCTTCGACACTGAGGTGGACCGGCCAGCCGGACGCCAGCTTCAGCGGCACCGGCATGCCCCCGGCCAACACCGGCCTCCACGTGACCATCCAGGACTACACCGACGACGTCGGCGTGGCCGGCTCGTACGCCAAGGTCCTGATGTTCTACGCGGCCAAGTCGGGCAACGCCCAGGCCAAGAGCACGGCGAAGGCCCTGCTCGACGGCATCTGGAAGAACAACCAGGACGCCAAGGGCGTGTCGGTCAACGAGACCAAGGCCGACTACAACCGCATCGACGACCCGATCTACGTCCCGTCCGGCTGGACCGGCAAGATGCCGAACGGCGACCCGATCAACAGCAACTCGACCTTCATCTCCATCCGGTCCTTCCTCAAGAACGACCCGGACTGGCCGAAGGTCCAGTCGTACCTGAACGGCGGATCGGCCCCGGTCTTCCGCTACCACCGCTTCTGGGCGCAGACGGACGTCGCGACCGCGCTCGGACAGTACGGCCTGCTCTTCCCCAACGGCTGAGCGGGTCCCCGTGAGCCGGGGTGCGGTGTCGCCTGACCCTTCACCGCACCCCAAGGAAGTGTCCCGGCGGGACACGACCGAGTAAGCCGGGGCGCGGCGGCGCCTGACCCGCCGCCGCGCCCCCGACCCCCCCACCTATGTGAGGCACATCTCCATGCGGCGTACGTTCCCGGCACTGGCGGCGCTGATCCTCTCCACCGCGGTCGTCCCTGCCGCGGTCCCCACCTCGGCTTCCGCCGCCCCCGCCTACAACTACGGCGAGGCGTTGCAGAAGTCGCTGTTCTTCTACGAGGCCCAGCAGTCCGGCAAGCTGCCGTCCACCAACCGCGTCACCTGGCGCGGCGACTCGGCGCTGAACGACGGCAAGGACGTCGGGCTCGACCTGACCGGCGGCTGGTTCGACGCCGGCGACCACGTCAAGTTCGGCCTGCCGATGGCGGCGAGCACCACGATGCTCGCGTGGGGCGCGGTCGAGTACCGCGACGCCTACGCGTCCTCGGGCCAGCTCACCTACCTGCTGAACAACCTGCGCTTCGTCAACGACTACTTCGTCAAGGCGCATCCCTCCCCCAACGTGCTGTACGGGCAGGTCGGCAGCGGCAACCCCGACCACGCCTGGTGGGGGCCGGCCGAGGTGCTGCCGATGAGCAGGCCCTCGTACAAGATCGACTCCTCGTGCGGCGGGTCCGACCTCGCCGGTGAGACCGCGGCCGCGATGGCGGCCTCCTCCATGGTCTTCCGGCCCACCGACCCCACGTACGCCGACAAGCTCCTCACCCACGCCAAGCAGCTGTACTCCTTCGCCGACACCGTGCGGGGCAAGTACAGCGACTGCATCACCGACGCGGCGAACTTCTACAAGTCCTGGAGCGGGTACAACGACGAACTGGTGTGGGGCGCCATCTGGCTCTACCGCGCCACCCAGGACGCCTCCTACCTCGCCAAGGCCGAGTCGTACTACGCCAACCTCGGCACCGAGCCGCAGTCGACGACCAAGTCGTACAAGTGGACGATCGCCTGGGACGACAAGTCGTACGGCTGCTACGCGCTGCTGGCGAAGCTGACCGGCAAGCAGCAGTACGCCGACGACGCCAACCGCTGGCTCGACTGGTGGACGGTCGGCGTCAACGGCCAGAAGGTGAACTACTCCCCCGGCGGCCAGGCCGTGCTCGACACGTGGGGCTCGCTGCGCTACGCCGCCAACACCGCCTTCGTCGCGCTCGTCTACAGCGACTGGCTGACCGACGCCACGCGCAAGGCCCGCTACCACGACTTCGCCGTCCGCCAGATCGACTACGCGCTCGGCGACAACCCGCGCAAGTCGTCGTACGTGGTCGGTTTCGGGAACAACCCGCCGCGCAACCCGCATCACCGGACCGCGCACGGCACCTGGACCAACAACCTCAACGGCGAGCCCGCGCAGAGCCGGCACATCCTGTACGGCGCGCTCGTCGGCGGCCCCAAGTCGCCCGACGACGCCTACACCGACAGCCGGGCCGACTACGTGATGAACGAGGTCGCCACCGACTACAACGCCGGCTTCACCAGTGCGGTGGCGCGGCTGTACAAGGAGTACGGCGGCACCCCGCTGGCGAACTTCCCGGTCGCGGAGACCCCCGACGGCCCGGAGATCTACCTCCAGGCGGCGCTCAACGCCACGGGGCAGAACTTCACCGAGATCAAGACCATGGTCTACAACCACTCGGCCTGGCCCGCCCGCGCGCTGACCGACGGGTCGTTCCGCTACTACTTCACCCTCGACGGCGACACCACGCCGAGCCAGATCACCCTGACGGCGAACTACAACCAGTGCAAGCCGCCGACCGGGCCGACGCAGTTCTCCGGCAAGGTCTACTACGTCACGATCGACTGCTCGGAGCAGACCATCGCGCCGCAGGGTCAGTCGGAGTCGCGGCGTGAGGTGCAGTTCCGCATCGCCAGCGCGGGCAGCTGGGACCCGTCCAACGACTGGTCGTACACCGGGGTGTCCACCACGCCGTCCACGCCCGTGACGGTGCAGAACATGACGCTGTACTCGGGGTCCACCAGGATCTGGGGCAACGCGCCGGGCACCGAGGCGTCCCCGTCCCCCAGCCCGTCGGTCTCCCCGTCCCCGTCCCCGTCGCCGTCGCCCAGCCCGTCGGTCTCTCCGTCACCGTCGCCCAGCCCGTCGCCGACGCCGACGTGCCCGCCGGCGAACGGCGGCAGCCCGTGCGAACCGCCGCTGTCGCCCTCGCCGTCGCCCAGCGCGTCGCCCGTCACCGGCAAGGCGTGCACCGCCACGTACAAGGTCACCAACTCGTGGCAGGGCGGCTTCCAGGCGGACGTCACCGTACGCAACTCCGGTAGCACGGCCATCTCCGGGTGGACGGTGGGGTGGTCGTTCCCGAACGGCCAGACCGTCTCCCAGCTGTGGAGCGGCACCGTCAGCCAGAGCGGGTCGAACGTCACGGTGAAGAACCTGTCCTGGAACGGCAGCCTGGGCTCCGGGGCCACCACGAGCTTCGGCTTCACCGGCAACGGCTCGGGCACCGCCCCGCCGGCCCTCACCTGCACCCCCGCGTAGCCCTCCGCTCCCGGGCTCGCCCCCAGTCGCCCGCCTTCCCCAGATGGACCCCTCTCTGGGGGAGGCGGGCATCCAAGTAAGCGCCGAGAAAGGGAGATCGATGATCAGAAAAGCGATCACCGCGGCAGCACTGGTCCTGGCGTCCACCGGGATCGCGGCCGCTCCGGCCGCCGCGGATTCGCTCGGCTGCACGGCGACCTACACGATCACCACTGTGTGGGGTGGTTCGCAGAGCCAGGGCGCGCTCGCACAGGTGACCGTGCACAACAGCGGGTCATCGGCGATCAAGGGCTGGCGTGTGTCGTGGCGTTACACCGACGGCACCGTCGTCACCCAGGTCGGGGGAGCCGTGTCACTCCCGGTGATCGGCCTGCCGGGCGTCTACGCGTTCGGCAACGAGAGCTACAACGGCGACATCCCGATAGGCGGCTCGACCGTCTTCGGCCTCATGACCAGCGGGGGCGGCGGCAGAGCTCCCGGCGTGACCTGCACGCCCGCCTGACCCGCACGCGTGGGAGGGCCGGATCCGCCGGCCGCGCACTGACGACTTCCGGCTCCGCGCGGGTCGCCCACAAGACCGCACACTCCCCAGCGGGGCGGGTATGGCCCGCCTGGGCCGGACACGGACGATCCCCCGGGACACACTCCCGGGGGATCGTCTTTTCCCGTTATACGAACCGCACGCGACCGGACGGATCACACGGCGCCATACCGATCACCACGACTCGGGAGGCAGGTTCACGTCGCCGACGCGGTCGTAGATGACGGTCTCGTCCGCCAGTCTGACGACCACCACACGGCGGGCGAGCCCCGCTCTCTCCAGCGCCTTGGCGGACTCCACGGCGTTCTTGGCATAGTGGTAGCGGTCACGGCTACCGGTGAACGGGCTCTCCCTGTCGCACCTGACCTCGTAGCGGTCATCCGGCCAAGGGTGGGGAAGCCCGTCAGTACTGCGGCGCTCGGTAGCGGTCGCGGTCATTGCACACCTCTCTTGTCGCGGAGGGACCTCCGCTCAGAAAGACCCCCCTGCCCCCCCAACGTCTAAGTATTCCTCATATGCAACATTTGTTTCACGGCACCCCCTCGAACAGAGGGCCGAGGACAGCACGATGTCACGCGAGGGGCAGCATGACGCGGAACGCCGTGCGGCCGGGCCGGCTCTCCAGGTCGACGGTGCCGCCGTGGGCCGCCACCACCGCCCTGACGATCGCGAGCCCCAGGCCGCTGCCGCCCGAGGCGCGGGCACGGGCCTTGTCGGCGCGGACGAACCGTTCGAAGATCTCGCCCTGCAGGTCCTCGGGAATGCCGGGGCCGTCGTCGGTCACGGTCAGCTCGACCCCGTCCGGCCCCGGGAGACGCAAGGCGACGGTGACGGTCGTACCGGGCGGGGTGTGCGCGCGGGCGTTGCCCAGCAGGTTGGCCACCACCTGGTGGAGCCGGTCGGGGTCCCCGGGCACGATGACGGGCTCCTCCGGCAGGTCGAGCCGCCAGCGGTGGTCGGGCCCGTAGGCGCGGGCGTCGCCGGTGGCGTCGATGGCCAGGCGGGTCAGGTCGACCTCCTCGCGCGCCAGCGGGCGGCCGGCGTCGAGCCGGGTCAGCAGCAGCAGATCGTCCACGAGCGTGCCCATGCGGGCCGACTCGGCGTCGATGCGTTCCAGGGCGTGCCGTACGGCGTCGGGGACGGCCGCCTCGTCGCGGCGGGCGAGCTGGACGTGGGCGCGGACGGTGGCGAGCGGGGTGCGCAGCTCGTGGCTGGCGTCGCCGGCGAAGGTGCGCATCCGCTGCTCGCTGGCATGGCGGTGGGCGAGGGCCCGCCCCACGTGGCCGAGCATGCGGTTGAACGCCTCCCCCACCTGGCCGATCTCGGTGCGGGGGTCCTCGTCGGGCACCCCGTCGGGCAACGCGACCTCGCCGTCGGCCAGCGGCAGGCGGGCCACGCGCCGGGCCGTGGCCGCGACCCGGTCCAGCGGGCGCAGCGACAGCCTCACCCACACGGCCCCGGCGATCCCGGTCACGAGCACGACGACGGCGAACACCCCGATCTCGGCCATCTGCAGGCGCCGGACGGTGACCCGCACGTCCTTCAGCGGCAGGCCGGTGACGAGCACCTCCCCCTCGTCGTTGCCGACGGCCATGACCCGATAGTGGCCGAGGCCTCCCGAGGACAGGTCCATCGTGCGCCCGAGCCCGTCGGCGGGCACGGCGGCCAGCGACCTCTCGTCCGCGGCCGACAGGACCGGGTCGGCCCCGCCCACGACCGCCGGCGCCCCCACCCGGCCGTCCCGCACGAGCACGCCCAGCGTGCCGGGCGCCTGCCCGCGCGAGTCCCCGCGCTCGCCGTACGGGTTGCGCGGGTATCCGTGCTCGTGCTCCTCGCGTTCCTCGTGGGCCAGGCTCTCCGCGAACCGCCCGGCCGTCATCGACAGCTGCTGGTCGAGTCGTTCCACCATGAACCGTTCGAGCAGGAGGGACGAGGCGGCCCCCGCCGCGGCGCAGGCGAGCACGAGCAGCACCAGTGTGCCCACCACCAGGCGGGCCCGCAGCGTGTGCGGCATCAGGTGGAGGCGGCGCGTACGCGGCGTCCCCGGCCGCGGCGGCCCTGTCACGCCGGCCCTGTCACGACGGCCTGTCACGACGGCCCTGTCACGGCCGCAGGACGTATCCCACGCCCCGCACCGTGTGGATCAGCGGCCGCCGGCCGGCGTCGATCTTCTTGCGCAGATAGCTGATGTACAGCTCGACCACGTGCGCCTGCCCGCCGAAGTCGTACGACCAGACGCGGTCGAGGATCTGCGCCTTGCTGAGCACCCGCCGGGGGTTGCGCATGAGGAAGCGCAGCAGCTCGAACTCGGTCGGCGTGAGCTCGACCAGCTCGCCGTCGCGGGTCACCTCGCGGGCGTCCTCGTCCATCACCAGATCGCCCACCACCAGCCGGTCGCCCTCGGCACTGCGCGCCATGCCGGCCCGGCGCAGCAGCCCGCGCAGCCGGGCGAGCACCTCCTCCAGGCTGAACGGCTTGGTCACGTAGTCGTCACCGCCCGCGGTGATGCCCGCGATGCGGTCCTCGACGGCGTCACGCGCGGTCAGGAACAGCACGCACACATCCGGGGCCTCGGCACGCAGGCGGCGAAGCACCTCCAGCCCGTCGAAGTCCGGCAGCATGATGTCCAGCAGCACCGCGTCGGGCTGGAACTCCCGTGCCTCCTTCACCGCCGACGTCCCGTCGGCCGCCGTGCGCACCTCCCAGCCCTCGTATTTCAGCACCGCGCCGAGGACCTCGACGAGGTCCGGTTCGTCGTCGACCACGAGGACGCGTACGGGGGTTCCATCGGGGCGGACCAGGCCGGGCTGGTCGTTCGAAGTCTTACGCATGATGGGTCAAGCGTCCTCCCCGCTCACCGGGCGTGCCCTGTGAGCCACCTCAGAGAATCCTATGAATGATCCGCAAATGCCCCGGTTCATAGGAAAACGAGAGGTTCGGTTGGCACGGTGTGCCACGTGATGACCATGAGGAGGCACCCGTGACCACCACCCACCCCGGGAGAGCGGTGACGACAGGGCACGTGCATGCGCCGCCGCGGCGCGTACGCGCCCGCCCCGAGGCCGTCCTGGCGCTCATCGCCGCGGGCGCGGTCGCGGTCATCGGCATGTGGTGGGCCGGCACGCCCGGCATCGCGGGTCCGGGCGAATATCTGGCGAACGCCGGCCGCGTCACCGGACTGCTCGCCGGATACGCGATCGCCGTGCTGCTGGCGCTGATGGCCCGGATCCCCGCGCTGGAGCGCGGCGTCGGCTCCGACCGGCTCGCCCGGTGGCACTCGACGGGCGGCCGCTACGTCGTCGGCCTGTCGGTGGCGCACATGCTGTTGATCATCTGGGGCTACGCGCTGACCGACCGCACCGGCGTCGTGAGCGAGACGGTGACGCTCAACCTCACCTATCCCGACGTGCTTAAGGCCACCGTCGCGCTGCTGCTCCTGGTGGGCGTCGGCGTCGTCTCGGCGCGCAGGATCCGCCCGAAACTGCGCTACGAGACGTGGTTCCACCTGCACTTCTACACCTACCTGGCCGCGTGGCTGGCCTTCGGGCACCAGCTCGCCACGGGCGCGGAGTTCGCCGTGGCCCCGGTCGCCCGCACCTCCTGGTACGTCCTCTACCTCGGCGTCGCGGCGCTGCTCGTGTGGTACCGCCTCCTGACGCCCGCGCGGCTGGCCGTACGGCACCGGCTGAGGGTCTCGCGGGTGGTGCCGGAGACCCCCGGGGTCGTCTCCGTGTACGTGACCGGGCGGCGTCTGGACCGGCTGCGGGCCGAACCCGGCCAGTTCTTCCGCTGGCGGTTCCTCACCAGGGACCTGTGGTGGTCCCCCAACCCGTACTCACTGTCCGCCCCGCCCGGCACGGGCGAACTGCGGATCACGGTGAAGGACCTGGGCGACCAGAGCCGCTCTCTGGCCCGCCTGCGGCCCGGCACCCGGGTGATCGCCGAGGGCCCGTACGGCGCGTTCACCGTGAAGTCCCGCAGGGCGCGCAAGGTGCTGCTCGTCGCGGGCGGCGTCGGCATCACCCCGCTGCGCGCGCTGTTCGAGTCGGTGCCCGCCGCCCCCGGCGACCTGACCCTCCTCTACCGCGTGCGCGACGAACGGGACCTGGTGTTCCGCGCCGAGCTCGAGGAGATCACCGCGGCCCGCGGCGCCACCCTGCACTACTGCGTCGGCCCCCGGTCCCTGATCGGCGACCCGTTCACGCCCGCGACGCTCGCCGGGCTGGTGCCGGACCTTGCCGACCACGAGGCGTACGTCTGCGGGCCCGCCGAGATGACGAGCGCCGTCATCTCCGCCCTGCGGGCCGCCGGGGTGCCGAGATCCCGCGTCCACCACGAGTCGTTCGAGTTCTGACCGTTTCCCGATAGGAAGTGCCATGCGCAGAGCCATATTGGCCGTGCTCGCGACCGCCGTCGGTCTCGTGCTGCTGCTGTCGTTCAAGCCCCACGAGATGACGGCGCCGGCCCAGCGCCCCGCCGCCGTCGCCCAGGGCGATGCCGGAGCGACGGGCGAGCGCGGGGAGGGCCCCGGCGACGGCTTCTCCGGCCGTGACCGCGACCACGACGACGACCACGACGACGAGTTCGACGACGGGGAGTTCGACGACGGGGACGGGGGCCGCGTCGGCGGGGGCTCCTCGGGTTCCTCCGGTTCCGGTTCCTCCGGCGCCGCCGGCGCCCCGGGTTCCTCCGACCTCACGGGTTCCTCGGATCTCACGGGTTCCTGGACCGGGCCGGGTGCCACCGCGGGCGCCACCAGCGGCGAGAAGACCGTCACCGGCGACTCCGCCGACACCCGCTGGGGACCGGTGCGGGTCGCGATCGTGATCTCCGGTGGGAAGATGGCCGGCGTCAAGGTGCTCGACGCCCCGGCGAGCAACCACCGCGACATCAGGATCAACAACGAGGCGCTGCCGATCCTGAACGAGCAGGCGCTGTCGGCGCAGTCCGCGCGGATCGACACGGTCTCCGGCGCCACCTACACCAGCGACGGCTACATCCGCTCGCTGCAGAGCGCGCTCGACAAGGCGGGCCTGTGACACGCCACGCCGAGCACGTGATGGGCACGGTGTTCTCCTTCGACGTACGTCCCCTCGGCGGGCGCCCCTTCGACGGGCGCCGCGACGACGAGGCCGGGCCGCTCGTCACGGCGGCCCTGGCGGAGGCGGTGGCCTGGCTGCACCACGTCGACGAGGTGTTCTCGACCTACAAGCCCGGCAGCCCCGTCAGCCGGTTGGGCCGGGGCGAGATCACCCTGGCCGACTGCCCGCCCGAGGTGACGGACATCCTCCGCATGTGCGAATCGGTGAGCCGCCTGTCCCACGGCTACTTCACCGCCTATCCCGGAGGCCGCCTCGATCCCTCGGCCATCGTCAAGGGCTGGGCGGTCGACCGGGCCTCCGCCATCCTGCGCGAGGCGGGCCTGCCCGACCACTGTGTGAACGGCGGCGGAGACGTGCGGCTGTCCGGCGCGGCGGCCCCCGGCCGTACCTGGCGGGTCGGCGTCGCCCACCCGCTCCGCCCGGGGGACCTCGCCGCCGTGGTGTCGGGCCGCGACCTCGCGGTGGCGACCTCGGGCACGGCCGAGCGCGGGGCGCACGTCGTCGACCCCCACACCGGCCGGCCCGCCACCGAGCTGGCCTCGGTGACGGTCATCGGCCCGGACCTCGCCCTCGCGGACGCGTACGCCACAGGAGCCCTCGCCATGGGCGGCGCGGCCAGGGAATGGGTGGAGGAACTGGACGGCTACGAGGCCTTCGCCGTCACCGCCGCCGGCGCGACCTGGCACACCTCCGGCCTCTGACCGAGCCCGGCCCGCGGCCGGCGCGGCCGGCCGGGTCCGCCGACACCACGCCTTCACTCACCCCGCCTTCACTCACCCCGCCCTCACTCACCCCGCCCTCACTCACCCCGCCCTCACTCACCCCGCGAGAGCGTGCTTGAGCCGCGTGGCGGCGGCCATGGCGGGCCAGAGGCGGGTGGCCAGGTTCCTGGCGAGGATGCCGCCTCGCGTCGCGGGGACCAGAAGCGCCGACGCCTGCGCGACGTTGCGCTGCTTGGGGTCCACCAGGCGCCGGTGTGCCGCCTCGTACCGCCGGAAGGCCGCCACGGGATCGCCGGAGTGGGCGGCCAGCGCCTCCGCGAGGGTGAACGCCCCCACCATGGCCAGGGTGGAACCGTCCCCGAACAGCGACACGCAGGACGCGGCGTCGCCGAGGAGCGCGACGCGGCCCTTCGACCACCGTGGCAGGCGCACCTGGCTGACGGAGTCGAAGTAGAGGTCGTCGGCTGCGCGCACCTGTTCGAGCAGTTCCGGCGCCCGCCAGGACACGTCCTTGAAGGCGTCGATCAGCATCCGCTTGTGCTGCTCGGTGTCGTGGTGGTCGAACTCCGGCGCCGCCGGGCTGCGGTAGAGGAAGAACGCGCCCGCGGGCCGCGGGTTGACGGCGATCGCCTTGCCGGGCGTGTTGTGCATGATGATGTCCCGGCCCGCTCCGGCCGCCCCGTCGGCGAGCGGCGTCGTCGCGACGTACAGGCCCATGTGGCGCACGAGTCCGCTCTGCGATGTCCCCTCCTCCTGGCCGAACGTCAGGCGCCGCGTCACCGAGTGCAGGCCGTCGGCTCCGATCACCAGGTCGAAGCGGCGGGGTGCGGCGCGCTCGAAGGTGACGTCCACCCCGTGCCCGTCCTGGCCGAGCGCCGTGATGGAGTCGTCGAAGAGGAACTCGGCGTGGTCGCGGCTCGCCTCGTACAGGATCGACGCGAGGTCGCCGCGCGGCACCTCGACCTCGTCCGGCCGCTGCACGGCGCGCATGTCCATCCGGCCGGCCCGCCTGCCGGCCGCGTCGACGAAGCTGACGCCCGTCGTGCCGGTGGCGGCCCGGCGCAGCCGGGGCATGACGCCCATCTGTTGTGCGACCGGGACGGCCGGGCCTCTGACGTCCACCGGGTTGCCGCTGGACCGGGGCTCTCCCCCGCGTTCCACGACCGTGACCCGGAATCCGTGCCTCGCCAGCCAGTAGGCCAGCGTCGGGCCCGCGATCCCGGCCCCCGAGATCAGCACTGTGCTCATGTCGTACCCCACTAACCGGAAGAATTTCCTCCGCATAAACGACGGTATCCTAACCGGAGGAAAATCGTCCATATCCTTCGTGAGGTGGCAGTGGAGAAGGGGCTGCGCGCCGACGCGCGCCGCAACCGGGACCTGATCGTCGCCGCGGCCCAGGAGCTGTTCCTGGAGCAGGGCGTCGACGTGCCGCTGGAGGAGGTCGCCCGCCGGGCCGGCGTGGGCGTCGGCACGCTCTACCGCCGCTTCCCGGACCGGGACGCGCTTCTGCGGGCGGTGGGCGAGGAGAGCCTGCGCCGCCTCGTCGACCTGGCGGAGACGTCCTGGCGCGAGGAACCGGACGCCTGGCACGCGTTGTGCCGTTTCCTGCGCGGCTCGGTGGCCCTGCGGCTGGGCGTGCTGCCGGCGAAGCTCGAACCGCACCTGCACCAGCGGTTGCGCGTCGGCCCGGACCTGCACGAGATGCGGCAGCGGGTGATCGCCGCCGTCCTGCGGATGATCGAACGGGCACAGGCGGACGGCGCGCTGCGCGCCGACATCGGCCCCGGCGACGTCGCCCTGTTGATGACCCTGAACGTGTACACGCCGCCGGGCATGCACAACGAGCAGGCCATGGGACGCGTGGTGGAGATCGTGCTGGACGGCCTGCGCGCCGACGCGGGATCGCCCCTCCCCGGAACTCCGCTCGACGAGGACGATCTGCGCCACTACACCGCCGTACGGCTCCCGCCCGCGCAGTGACGCCGGCCCGACGACGAGCCTCCGGCGGGGGATACCACCATGCCCGGCCCGAGCGGGGCCGCGGCGCCTGACCCCGTCCCGCTCCGGCCGGGCGCGCGGAGCGTTGTCCACAGGCGACGGCGGGAGCGGCCGGGAAGCTCCCTCGCCGCTGCTAGCGTTCCGAGTTGGCGGGAGGAGACGGTGTGCTCGTGATCCACACGGCCTGCGGCAGCGGGCGGCTCGTGCTCCGGGTGAAGGAGGCGCAGTGGTCGTGATCCACGCCGCCTGGAACGGCGGGCGGCTCGTGCTCCGGGTGAAGGAGGCGCAGTGGTCGTGATCCACGCCGCCTGGAACGGCGGGCGGCTCGTGCTCTGGGCGGAGGACTCGGCCGGCGCGGAGCCGGTGGCCTCCCGCGCCGAGGTGCGCCCCCACCCCTTCGCCGTCCCGGCGAGCACGCTGGCCGCGGAGCTGCCGCGCTGGGGAGACGCGGCGGCCGAGGCGGCGGGCAAGGCCGTGTCCGGCGAAGCCGTGCTGCTGCTGCCGAGTTCGGCGACGAGTCCCCTGCCTTCCCCGGAGACCGGCCTGCGGATCACCGCGCGCCGCCCGAGGATACGTCCGTGGCGGGTGCCCGCGCTGCTGGTCGACGCGGGTGCGGCGATGCGCCTGCTGACCACGCTCGACGAGGCGGTCCGCCCTCCGATGGAGTCGCCGGAGCCGGAGGATCGTCTCGCCGACATTCTCCCCGGGCCGTCCCTGCGTTATCTCGCGGTCGTCGCCGCCCACGCCCGCGGTTTGGTGCGGCACGGCCGGGTGCTGCCTCAGCTCGTCACCGAGGACGGCGGCTACGCCGCGCGCTGGCGGCCCGTCCTGACCGGTCCCCACGCCGCGCGCTTCCGGGAGCTGGCCGCCGCCATGCCCCCGGTCTGCCGGGCCGTCGGCGAGGAGCGGCCCTCGGCGCGGGTCCTGAACGAGGCGCTGACGGCCTTGGCCGACGCCGCCGTACGGCAGGCTCTGCCCGAGCGTCTGCTGGGCGGGCACCGTCCCGGGCGGCGCGGTCCCCTGGCCGACCGCTGGACGGTGGCGCTCACCGGCGACACGGCGGCCCTTCCCGGAGTGCGCGAACAGGAAGCGGAGACGCTGGCCCGGCCGCTGGAGGAGTGGTTCAGGGCCGCCCAGCAGCTCGACGGCCCGGTCAAGGTGTGCTTCCGTCTCGTCGAGCCTCTCCCGGCCGAGGAGCCCCCTGGCCCGGAGGCGCCCGCGGGCCAGGAGATGCCGGTCGAGCCGGCCGCGGCCGCAGCTCGGGGTTCGGCCGGAGCAGGCGCCGATCCCCCGGCGGAAGCGGGGGCGACGGCCCCGCCGGACGCCGGAGGCTGGCGGGTGGAGTTCGCCCTTCAGTCGGCCGAGGACCCGAGCCTGTACCTGCCCGCTCCCCTCGTCTGGGCGGGCGAGACCATGTCCGGCCTGCCCGGGCGTCCGGACGAGACGCTGCTCGCCGGCCTGGGCCGGGCGGCCCGCCTGTACTCGAAGATCGACGACGCGCTGCGGGAGGCCAGGCCGGCGCACCTGAGCCTGGACGCCACGGGAGCCTTCCACTTCCTCCGCCACGCCGCGCCGCTTCTGCAGTCGGCCGGGTTCGGCGTGCAACTGCCCGCCTGGGCCGGCCGCACCCGGCTCGGCCTGAAGCTCACCGCCCGGTCGCGCTCCGGGCCCGGCGCGGCCGCCGGTCAGGGGTTCGGGCTGGCGCAGCTCGTCGACTTCCGGGCCGAGCTGGCCGTCGGCGACGAGACGATCAGCGCGACGGAGCTGGCCGAGCTGGCCCGGCTGAAAGTGCCGCTGGTCCGGCTGCGGGGGCAGTGGGTCGAGCTGGACGCCCGGCAGCTCGGGGCGGCGCTGAAGGCGGTGGAGCGACGCGGGTCGGGGCAGATGACGGTCGGCGAGGTCATCCAGGAGGTGGTCCACGGAGGGGACGACGAGCTGCCGCTCGTCGAGGTGGACGCCGACGGACTGCTCGGCGATCTGCTGTCCGGCGAGGCCGACCGCCGTCTCGAGCCCGTCGCGACCCCGGCCGCCTTCCACGGCACGCTGCGGCCCTACCAGGAGCGCGGCCTGGCCTGGCTCGATTTCATGTCCCGAATCGGGCTCGGCGGCATCCTCGCGGACGACATGGGCTTGGGCAAGACGGCCCAGACGCTCTCGCTCCTGACGAAGGAACGGGAGTCGGGCGAGCGGGCCGGGGCGACGCTGCTGGTGTGCCCGATGTCGCTGCTCACCAACTGGCAGAAGGAGGCCGCCCGGTTCGCGCCGTCGCTGGACGTCTATCTCCACCACGGCGCCGGCCGCCTGCGCGGCGAGGAACTGGCCGCGCGGGTCGCCGGGGCCGACCTCGTCCTCACGACGTACGGCACGGCCCTGCGCGACCGCGACGCCCTCGCCGGGTTCACCTGGGCCAGGGTCGTCTGCGACGAGGCCCAGGCGATCAAGAACGCCGCGGCCGGGCAGGCCCAGGCGGTGCGCTCGCTCCCGGCGCGGACGAGGCTGGCGCTGACCGGCACCCCGGTGGAGAACCACCTGGCCGAGCTGTGGTCGATCATGGAGTTCTGCAACCCCGGCCTGCTCGGATCGGCCCGTGCCTTCCGCGACCGCTACCAGGAGCCGATCGAACGGCACGGCGACGAGACCGCGACCGCCGCGCTCAAACGGGCCACCGGCCCCTTCGTCCTGCGGCGGCTCAAAACCGACAAGACGATCATTTCCGACCTGCCGGACAAGCTGGAGATGAAGGTCTGGTGCACGCTCACGCCGGAGCAGGCCAGCCTCTACCAGGCGGTGGTCGAGGACATGATCGGCAAGATCTCCGGCAGCGAGGGCATCGAGCGGCGCGGCAACGTCCTGGCCGCGATGGCCAAGCTCAAACAGGTCTGCAACCACCCGGCCCACCTGCTCAAGGACGGCTCCCGGCTGGCCGGCCGCTCCGGCAAGCTGGCCCGGCTGGAGGAGCTGGCCGAAGAGATCGTGAGCGAGGGCGACAAGGCGCTGGTCTTCACGCAGTACGCCGAGTTCGGCTCGATGCTGCAGCCCTATCTGGCGGCGCACCTCGACCGCCCGGTGCTGTGGCTGCACGGCGGCCTGCCGAAGAAGACCCGCGACGCGCTGGTGGAGCGGTTCCAGACCGCGGACGAGCCCGTGCTGTTCCTGCTGTCGCTCAAGGCCGCGGGGACCGGGCTCAACCTGACCGCGGCGAACCACGTGATCCATGTGGACCGGTGGTGGAACCCGGCTGTGGAGGACCAGGCGACCGACCGGGCCTTCCGCATCGGGCAGACGAGGAATGTGCAGGTCAGGAAGTTCGTCTGCGCCGGGACACTGGAGGAGCGGATCGACGAGATGATCGAGCGCAAGAAGGCCCTGGCCGACAGCGTCGTCGGGACGGGCGAGGACTGGATCGCCGGGCTGTCCACGGCGGAGCTGCGCGAGCTGTTCCGCCTGTCGCCCGAGGCGGTGAGCTGATGCCGGTCGGCAGGGACGGGTGGTTCGAGGCCGCGCGGCCCATCAAGGTCGAGGGCGGCATCAGGGCGCGCTCGAAGCGCGGATCCATCGGCGAGCAGTGGTGGTCGCGGCGGTTCATCGACATCCTGGAGCGCGTCTGCGACCCGGGCCGGCTGAGCCGGGGCCGTGCGTACGCCCGGCGCGGCCAGGTGCTCGACCTCGACCTCGGTCCCGGGCTGGCGAAGGCCAGGGTGCAGGGGTCGCGCCCGGAGCCGTACGACGTGAGCGTGCGCATCACGGCGTACGGCGAGCGGGAGTGGGCGGGGCTGGTCGAGGCGCTGGCCGCGCAGGCCCTCCACCGGGCCAAGCTGCTCGCGGGGGAGATGCCGCCGGAGATCGAGGACGTCTTCGCCGGATGCGGGCTGCCGCTTTTCCCCGGGGAGCGCGGGCTGGACATGGCCTGTTCCTGTCCCGACTGGGGCTTCCCGTGCAAGCACCTGTCGGCGGTGCTGTACCTGCTGGCCGAGGCGTTCGACGACGACCCGTTCCGGGTGCTGGCCTGGCGGGGCATGGCCAGGGACGCCCTGCTCGACGCGCTGCGCCGGACCGGCGGCGAGACCGAAACCGCGACCGGCGGCGAGCCCGGAAGCCCGACCGGCGGCGAGACCGGAAGCCCGACCGGCGGCGAGACCGGGAGCGCGATCGAGGGCGAGGCCGGGCCGCCTGGGGTTCCCGACGTGGCCGACGTCCCGTTCGCCGAACGGCTCGGCGACTTCTACGAGCCGGGCGCCTCGGCGGCCCGCCTCGCCCCGCCGCCCGGCCCCGAGGGTCATCCCGACCTGCTGCTGCGCGCGCTGGACCCGCCGAAGGTCAAGGCCAGGCACATTCCGCTCCTCGACCTGCTGCGGCCGGCGTACCGCGCCTTCGCGGCAGGGGAGAACGAGGATGCCGAGGAAGCGTCCCGTGATTTTCCGCCGTAGCGGCCGCGGTGGGCCGGAGAGGTCACGGGAGACGACCCTGTAGAGATCAGGTGTCCTCGAAGCTCTGCGGGACCATCACGCGGACGCCGTTCGGGATGGTCCTGAGCACGAGCGGGGTGCGCAACCGCACCTCGCCGTCGATGTCGGCGGCCATGGGCGGCTCGGTCTCCAGCAGCATCTCCTGGCCGGTGACGAACGGCCCGCCCGCGAGGCTGGTCCACCTGCCGGTGGTCGCCCGGACGAGCGTCTCCCCCAGCAGCCGCAGCCGCTTGCCCGAGCCGAGCTGGTAGGCCACCAGCTTGCGGTTGTCGATGCTGACGTCCCTGGCGATCTGCCACCCGCCGTGGAAGCGGCCGTTGGCGATGTTGAGCTGGTGGGTCAGCAGCTCGTGGCGTTTGCCGTCCACCGTGATGTACGCGCGGAACGGCCGGTGCCCGGGCAGGATGGTGAGCGCGGTCAGCGGGTAGGCCGCCCGGCCGAGCAACCGCTTGAGCCACGGCCTGACGGTGCCCGCCACCTCGACCGAGACGCCGAAGCTCGCGAGGTTGGCGAAGGGCCGGTCGCCGCAGACACCGAGGTCGATGTCGGCCACCTTGCCGTCGGTGAACACGCCGACCGCCCCGGCGAGGTCGAGCGGCAGCCCGAGACTGCGGGCGAAGTTGTTGGTGGTGCCCAGCGGCAGCACGCCGAGGGCGACGTCGCGGCCGGCCACGTGCTTGACCGAGCTGCTCAGCGTGCCGTCGCCGCCGCCGACCACGAGCAGATCGGGCTGCGGCTCGAGCGCCCGGGTGATCACGTCGCGCAGCCGGGACGGGTCGGTGACCGGGTGGACGCCGGTGAGCCGGAAGTCCCGGTCCTGCAGCAGCCGCACCACCTCGGCGTAGCGGCGGCGGCCTCGCCGCGATTTCGTGTTCACGACGACGGCGGCCCGCCGCTCCCGGTGGATGGCAGCCGTGTGATCCGCCTTGCTCCGCACGCTCACATGCTAGGGGCCGCCGGGCGCGGGCGCGCATGAGTGTGCCCGGCGGCCGTCCGGTGACGGACGGCGGCCGGGCACGGGGGACCGCCGGGAGGCGGTGTTACTTCTTGGCGGGCGTGATCTTCACGAGCGCGCCCATGTCCGACGGCAGCGGGCTGACCAGCGAGATCTGCACGCCGAGCTGCTTGCCCTCGTCGCCGGGGTTGCCGGTGCCGAGGATGACGCCGTCGCCGAGGTCGGTGCCGTACAGGTCCTTCGCCGGAGTGCCGTCCGCGTTCACGATCCTCGTCGTGTACGGCTGGTTGTCCTTGGACGGGACGACGGCCGAGGAGTCACGCTGGCGGTAGTAGAGGCTGCCGTCGTCGTGGATCTCCAGGCCGGGGTACCAGCCCTTGGCGTCCGTGAACGCCGTGACCGCGGCCTGCTTGCCGAACGAGGTGCAGTACTCGGTGAACGGCTCGCCCTCGACGCACTCCTTGAACGGGTAGGTGCCGACGAAGTTGAACGCCGCGTTGGACGACTGCGGGCGGGACGGGAGATTCTTCAGGACGCTCGGGTCCTTCTCCGCGGCGACGCCCGTACGGCGCAGCGGGTCGAAGTGCGAGTCCACGATGAGGAGCTCACCCTTCGGGCCCACCGACGGCATGTCGAACGCGGTGCCCGCGACGTCGTTGTTGGCGCGGGAGGTGTCGCGGTACCAGACGAGCAGGCCGGGAGCGTTGTACTTGACCTTCTCGACCTTCCACGCGCCGTCGCGCAGCCAGGTCGTGTCGTAGGCGTACTGCAGGCCCTTGTCGAACCCGTCGAAGTTGCGCCACTCGGCCAGGTAGTACTGCGCCGCCTGCTCCTGACCGGAGTGGATGATCCAGCCCCCGCCGGTGGTGTCGGTGAACGTGCCCTTGACGGCCGTCCAGCCGTTGGCGCCGCCCTCGACGTCGTCGGACCAGACCGCGGTGGCGCCGTTGGTCAGCGAGAAGTCGTCGTTGAACCAGCCGCGGTGCACGGACGCCGCGTCGGTGGCGATGCGCAGGCGGATCTGGACGGACTTCCCGGCGAACGGCGCCAGGTCGACGTACAGGTGCTGCCAGCCGGCGCTGACCCCGGTGACGCCGTACTTCTTGCCGCCGTAGTCCTTCAGGCGGCCGTTGGGGTCGGTGTAGTCGTCACCGGTGCTGGCGAGGCTGCCGTCCTCGTTGAAGACCTTCTGCTCGGTCCAGGTGGCGCCGCCGTCGGCGGAGACCTCGAAGAAGCCGTAGTCCCAGTCGGCCTCGATGTCCCAGTCGCTCCACCACCGGAACTTCACGTCCGACCCGGCCGGGACGTCGAGGGTCCTGGCCAGCTTGTTGTCGGCCCAGTCCTGGTCGCTGTTGGACCACCACATGTTCGCCCCGCTGTGCGGGGTGGACATGATGTTCAGCTTGTCCGGCAGGTTGATCCGGACGCCGTCCTCGGTGCCCTTCGGCGTGCGCGAGGTCTGGCCGACCGCGACGAGCTGGGACTTGCCGCCCTGCTCGATGACCTTCGGGTTGGCCCAGCCGAGCACCCACTTGTCCCACAGGCCCATGTGGGTCGGCATCGACTGGAAGATCGGCCCGGAGTGCGAGCCGCTCGACATCAGGTCCCAGAAGTCGACGTCGGAGTCGCCCTCGCCGGTGGTGTCGTACAGGTCCGGCAGGCCGAGGTCGTGGCCGTACTCGTGGGCGAACACGCCCACGCCGGAGTCCTCCGGCTGGAGGATGTAGTTGGAGATCTTGATGCTGGTGCCCGGGACCGTGTAGCCGCCGGCGACGTCGCTGGAGTGGGCCCACAGGGCCATCGTGCCCTCGTTGCCGCCGCCGCCCGACTTGTCCTCACCGGCGTGGATCAGCACGAGGTGGTCGACGACGCCGTCGGGCTCGTCGAAGTTGCCGTCGCCGTCCGCGTCGGAGACGTCCTCGACGTCGTAGTCCGCCCACGGGAAGTTCGGGTTCGACTTCACGAGCGCGTCCACCGCGTCGACCGCGAGCTGGGCGGCGCCGCGCGGGTTGTCCGGGTGGCCGGTCATGTCCTGCGGGTAGGTGTGGCACTTGCCCGCGCCGTACCACGCCTCGGAGTGCGGCACCTTCAGCCAGCCGACGGCCTCACCGGTGACGGTGTAGGCGCCCTTCGACATCTCCTCGTACATGTTCTTCATGGTGTAGCCGGAGATGTCGATGCCCTTCTTGCCGTCCCGGGGATCCTTCAGGTCCGGACGGACCCGGGTCGTGATCCCCTTCGAGCTGTAGAGCATGTCGTTGTAGTGGGCGGTGTTGAAGTCCGCCACCCACATCGAGTTGTTGTCCTTGCCCCCACCGGCGGCGGTCGCGGGGTTGGGGATCGTGTTGTGCAGCGGCCCGTTCAGCTTCGTGCCGGGCGGCTCGGTGACGCAGTCGTCGACGTCGTCGATCGTCCTCGGGTGCGACCAGCCCGAGAAGTCGTCGTTGGCCTGCTCGTTGAACTCGACCAGCAGCGTGAGCAGCTTCGCGGTGCGGGTCGTCTTCGCCTTCTTGTAGATGAAGTCGAAGGGGTTCTTCCCGGTTCTGATCGCCTGCTTCTCGTGCTTGGCCAGCACACGCGCCGCGACCGGGTTGCCGCTCGCGAACTTCTGGTCGACGGCCCGCGCCAGCGCGGCCGTCCGCTTGGCGCCCTTGGCGGGGACCTTCTCCTCGGTGGTGGTGAAGTCGCCCTGCACACGCGGCGGCGCGTAGTTGATGTAGTGGTCCTTGGCGGAGGGCTGATAGCCCGCCGTGGGCGCCGCAGCCGCACCGGCCGCAGCCAGACCTCCTGCCGCCAGCCCGAGCGCGGGCACGATCGCGGCGAGACGCCGGATTCTTCTGGACAACGAGATCCCTTCCCGTCCGGGTTCCCCGGACACCCATGCACGGCGCGCCGGGATGAGCGCGCATGCGGGACCTTAAACGAGGGGGTAAAGGCAGGGTAAAGAGGCGGCCGATATGGTTGTCAAAATGTGATCTGTACCGAAAACCGTTAATAATTCCGGATGAGACCCGATACCGAACCGTGCCGTAAAGTCCAGACGTGACCGAGCTGACCTCCGCGCTCGCCGCTGCACTGCCGGACGGGCGTGTCCTCACCGATCCCGACGTCACCGGCGCGTACGCCGGCGACCGCACGTTCGTGCCGCCGGGCAGGCCGCTCGGAGTGGTCCTGGCGCAGTCGCGCGACGACGTCGTGGCCACGATGCGCTGGGCGAGCGAGCACCGCGTGCCGGTGGTCCCGCGCGGCGCGGGCACCGGGCTCGCCGGCGGAGCGATCGCCGCCGACGGCTGCGTCGTCCTGTCGCTCGCACGGATGACCGCGATCCGCGAGCTGTCGCCGCAGGACGAGATCGCGGTCGTGGAGCCCGGCGTCATCACCGCCGACCTCGACCGGGCGGCCCGCGAGCACGGCCTGATGTACGCCCCCGACCCCTCGTCGTACGAGATCTCGACCATCGGCGGCAACCTGGCGACGAACGCGGGCGGCCTGCGGTGCGTGAAGTACGGCGTGACCCGCGACTCCACGCTCGGGCTCGAGGTCGTGCTGGCCGACGGCCGCGTGCTCACCACCGGCCGGCGCACGATGAAGGGCGTGACCGGCTACGACCTGACCGGCCTGTTCGTGGGGTCGGAGGGGACGCTCGGCGTGATCACCGCCGCGACGCTGCGGCTGCGGCCGGCGCCGCGCGAGACGGCCACGGTCGCCGCCGAGTTCACCTCGCTGCGCGACGCCGCCGCGGCCGTGGCGGCGATCGTCGCCGCGGGCTGCCAGCCGTCGCTGCTCGAACTGATGGACCGCACGACCCTCCAGGCCATCGACGACTGGAAGAACATCGGGCTCGAGCCGTCCACCAGGGCGATGCTGATCGCCCAGGCCGAGGGCCCGCCGGACGAGATGGCGGCCCGGATGGCGGACCTGTGCGCGGCCGCCTCGTTCGTCGCGGTCTCGTCCACCCCGGAGGAGGCGGCCGAGCTCATCGGCCTCAGGCGCCTGGCCTACCAGGCCAAGGAGCGGCTGGGCCAGTGCCTGGTGGAGGACGTGTGCGTGCCCCGCTCGGTGCTCCCCGAGATGATCACAACGATCGAGGAGGCCGCGGTCCGGCACAAGGTCATGATCGCGACGGTCGCGCACGCGGGGGACGGCAACGTCCACCCGGTGTTCGTGTTCGACCGCGGTCTCACCGAGCCGCCGGCGGAGGTCTGGGCCGCGGCCGACGAGGTCTTCCGCGCCGCGCTCGATCTCGGCGGGACGCTGACCGGCGAGCACGGCGTCGGCCTGCTGAAGAAGCGCTGGCTCGAACTGGAGACCGGTCCGGTGGCCGCCGAACTCCACCAGGGCATCAAGCAGGTGTTCGATCCACTGAACATCCTTAACCCCGGTAAAGCCATCTGACCGCTGGTAGCGTTTGCCTCCATTGTGAGGTTGTAGTGGTAATCGGGGGCGATTGTGGCGTTAGAGGCTGGTGATCCGGCACGCCTGGGCCCGTTCACTCTTGTCGACCGGCTCGGCGAGGGCGGCCAGGGGGTCGTCTTCCTCGGGCGGGGACCGGCGGGCGAGCAGGTCGCGGTCAAGTTGCTGCACACCCGGCTGACGGCCGATCCGGAGGCTCGGGAGCGGTTTCTGCGCGAGGTCGCGCTCGCGCAGCGGGTGGCGCCGTTCTGCACGGCCCCCGTCCTGTACGCCGACCTCGCGGGCAACCAGCCGTTCATCGTCAGCGAGTTCGTGTCCGGGCCGTCGCTGCGGCAGCTCGTGGACCGGGAGGGACCGCGCCGGGGCGCGGCGCTCGAACGGCTCGCCATCAGCACCGCGACGGCCCTGGCCGCCATCCACCGCGCGGGGATCACCCACCGCGACTTCAAGCCGGCCAACGTCCTGATGGGCCCCGAGGGCCCGGTCGTCATCGACTTCGGCGTGGCCAGGGCGCCCGACTCGCCGCAGGCCACGGCGACCGGCGCGTCCATCGGAACGCCCGCCTACCTCGCCCCCGAGGTGCTGTCGGGCGGCACCGCGGGCGCCGCGGCCGACATGTTCGCCTGGGGCGTCACGATGGTGTTCGCCGCCACCGGCAGGCCCGCCTTCGGCGCGGACACGATCCCCTCGGTCATCACGCGGATCCTGCACGCGCAGCCCGACCTGGGCGATCTCGCGATGCCCCTGCGGGACATCGTCGCCGCCTGCCTGTCGAAGGACCCCGCCCTGCGCCCCTCGGCCGAGGACGTCGTCGCGCGGCTCACCGGACAGCCCACCGCGCCCGTACGGCCCGCCGCCGCGCCGCAGCCGCCCCCACCGCAGGCCGTGGCACCGGGACCCCAAACACCGGGAAATCAAGCACCCGGACATCAAGCACCCGGACATCAAGCACCCGGACCCCACGCACCCGGACCCCACGCGCCGGGACCGCACGTACCCCCATCCGGACCGGGGGGTGCGGGGGCGCCGGTCCCGCCCCTACCACGCCGGTCCGGCCCCGGCGGGACGAGGCCGCGGCGGCCGGTGCTGACATGGGCGGTGGCCGGGGTCGGCGTGTCGGCCCTCGCGGCGGCGGCCTTCCTCGTGCCGACGTGGGTGTCCGCCAAGCAGATCTCCTCCGAGGACGCCCTCGGCCCCACGGTGACGCCCGCGGTGACGCCGTCCCAGGACGTGGAGATCCCCATCCCGCAGCCGTCCGAGCTGGTCACCCACAGCGGCCGCAAACCCGGCAAGCCCTCGCCGAGCCCTTCGGCGCGACGGCTCCAGCCGAGCGCGAAACCGGCCGTCACCCCCACGCGCCCCCGTCAGGCGCAGCCGTCGCCTTCCAAGGCGGCTCCCACCCAGGCCAAAGCCACCGCCAAGCCCACCGTCAAGCCCACCGGCGCCGCCGAGCTCACTCCTCCGCCCGCGAAGGCCACCCCCGCGCCGACCAAGGCGACCCCGGCGCCGACGAAGACCACCACGGCGCCCAAGCCCAGCGCGACGGCCAAGGCCACCCCGACGAAGACCACGGCGCCCAAGCTGAACACCTACACGGCCAAGGGCGTGTGCGGCAGCGGATACGGCGTCGTCGACTCGCATTCCTACGGGAATGCGACGACGTATCTGCTCTACAACGCGTCCAACGGCTACAACTGCGTGATCACCCTGTCGAAGTACGTCATGTCCAGCAAGATCAAGATGAGCGCGGTGCTGAAGGTCCAGAACGGGTCGTCGAAGACCGACTCCGGCAGCTACACGGTCTACGCCGGGCCGATCCGGCTGCCCGCCAAGGGCAAGTGCGTCATCTGGGGCGGCGGCTACGGCACCGCCGCCTGGAGCAGCTCATGGTCGCACTGTGGTTGACGATCGGCCGGGACGGGAGAGGCCGGGCCCGGCTCGTTGACGCGGCGACGGCTCATCAGGAGGATCATCACGTGACAGAACTCGGTTCGGTGATGCCATGACGGTGCTCGTGAGCCGGCTGGACCCCTCCGGCGGCGAGTACGGCGCGCGGCGCGAGGCCATGCTGGCCAAGCTCGCCGAGCTCGAGGCCGAGCACGCCAAGGCCGTCGCCGGAGGCGGGCCGAAGTACGTCGAGCGGCACCGGGAGCGCGGCAAGCTGCTGCCCCGGGAGCGGATCGAACTGCTCGTCGACCCCGACTCTCCGTTCCTGGAGCTGTCCCCGCTGGCGGCCTGGGGCACCGAATATCCCGTCGGCGCGAGCGTCGTGACCGGCATCGGGGTGATCGAGGGCGTCGAGTGCGTCGTCACGGCCAGCGACCCGACCGTGCGCGGCGGGGCGTCCAATCCCTGGACGCTGCGCAAGACACTGCGCGCCGCCGAGATCGCGCTGCGCAACCGCATGCCGTACGTGAACCTGGTGGAGTCGGGCGGCGCCGACCTGCCCTCGCAGAAGGACATCTTCATCCCCGGCGGCCAGGTGTTCCGCGACCTGACCCGGCTGTCGGCCGCCGGCGTCCCGACGATCGCGCTGGTCTTCGGCAACGCCACCGCGGGCGGCGCGTACGTGCCGGGCCTGAGCGACCACGTCGTGATGGTGCGGGAGCGCGCCAAGGTGTTCCTCGGCGGCCCGCCCCTGGTGAAGATGGCGACCGGCGAGGAGTCCGACGACGAGTCGCTGGGCGGCGCGGAGATGCACGCGCGGGCCTCCGGACTGGCCGATCACCTCGCCGCCGACGAGTACGACGCGCTGCGGATCGGCCGCCGCATCGTGCGGCGGCTCAACTGGCGCAAGGCGGGGAACGTTCCGGCGGCCGATTACGCGCCTCCGCTGTTCGACGAGGACGAGCTGCTGGGGATCGTGCCGGAGGACCTGAAGGTCCCCTTCGACCCTCGGGAGGTCCTTGCCCGGGTGGTGGACGGCAGCGACTTCGACGAGTTCAAGCCGCTCTACGGGCCGAGCCTGGTCACTGGATGGGCGAGCGTCCACGGCCATCCGATCGGGGTCCTCGCCAACGCCCGGGGTGTGCTCTTCGGGGAGGAGTCCCAGAAGGCCGCCCAGTTCATCCAGCTCGCGAACCAGTCGCGTACGCCACTCGTCTTCCTGCAGAACACCACGGGGTACATGGTCGGCAGGGAGTACGAGCAGAGCGGCATCATCAAGCACGGCGCGCTGATGATCAACGCGGTGGCCAACTCGACCGTGCCGCACATCACGATCGTCATGGGGGCCTCCTACGGCGCGGGCAACTACGGGATGTGCGGGCGGGCCTACGACCCCCGCTTCCTGTTCAGCTGGCCGAGCGCGAAGTCGGCCGTCATGGGCCCGGCCCAGCTCGCGGGCGTGATGTCGATCGTGGGGCGGGCCGCCGCGCAGGCGCGGGGGCAGGTCTACGACGAGGAGGCCGACACGGCGATGCGCGCGGCGGTCGAGGCGCAGATCGAGTCGGAGTCGGCGGCGTTCTTCCTGTCCGGGCGGCTGTACGACGACGGGGTCATCGACCCCCGCGACACCCGTACGGTGCTCGGGCTGTGCCTGTCGGCGGTCGCGGGGGCGCCCGACGCAGGCCGGGCCGGCTACGGCGTCTTCCGGATGTGACCGGCATGCGCATCGACACCGGTTTCACCGGCAGCGGGCTCATGCGGATCGGCGAGGGTGAGGGGTCATGATCGGGCGACTGCTGGTGGCGAACCGTGGAGAGATCGCCCGGCGGGTCTTCCGCACCTGCCGCGAACTGGGCATCGAGACCGTCGCCGTCTTCACCGACGCCGACGCGTCCGCCCCGCACGTCGCCGAGGCCGACCTGGCCGTACGGCTGGGCGGCCCCTCGGCGTACCTCGACCCGGAGCGCGTCGTCGAGGCGGCCCGCAGGTCGGGAGCCGACGCGGTCCACCCCGGGTACGGCTTCCTGTCCGAGAACGCCGCCTTCGCCCGTGCCGTGCTGGACGCCGGGCTGACCTGGATCGGTCCCTCCCCCGAGGCCGTCGCCGCGATGGGCAAGAAGATCGAGGCCAAGGCGCTGATGGCGGAGGCCGGCGTGCCGATCCTGCCGACCATCCCGCTGTCCCCGGACGGCCCGGTGGAGATGACGGCCCCCGTGCTGGTCAAGGCGTCGGCGGGTGGCGGCGGTCGCGGCATGCGGGTGGTACGCGACCCGGCCGACCTCGCCGGAGCCGTCGAGTCGGCCCGGCGGGAGGCGCTGTCGGCGTTCGGCGACGGGACGCTGTTCGCCGAGCCCCTGGTGGAGGGCGCCCGCCACATCGAGGTGCAGATCCTCGCCGACGCCCACGGCACGGTCTGGGCGCTCGGCGAGCGCGAGTGCTCGATCCAGCGCCGCCACCAGAAAGTGATCGAGGAGGCCCCCTCCCCTGCGGTCGGGCCCGAACTGCGGCGCGAACTGAGCGAGGCGGCGATCCGGGCCGCCCGCGCGATCGGCTACCAGGGCGCGGGCACGGTCGAGTTCCTGCTGTCGGACGAGGGGTTCTTCTTCCTGGAGATGAACACCCGCCTTCAGGTGGAGCACCCGGTCACCGAGTGCGTCTACGGGGTCGACCTGGTCCGGCTGCAGATCGAGGTGGCCGAGGGCGCCCACCTCGCCGCGCTGCCGCCGAGCCCGGTCGGGCACGCCATCGAGGCCCGCCTGTACGCCGAGGACTCCGAGGGCCGCCCGCGCAGCGGCGTGCTGCACCGCTTCGAGATCCCCGGCGTGGACGGCGAGTTCGGCCTCGGGGCGCGGTTGCGGCTCGACTCCGGAGTGGTCTCCGGCACCGAGGTGGGCGTCCACTACGACCCGATGCTGGCCAAGGTCGTCTCGTACGGCCGGGACCGGGCGGAGGCGGCCCGGCGGCTGGCGAACGCGCTCGCCCGCGCGCGGATCCACGGGCCGGCGACCAACCGCGACCTGCTCGTGGGAGTGCTGCGGCACCCGGACTTCCTGTCCGGGGCGCTCGACACCGGGTTTCTCGAGCGGCACCCCGTTCCGGCCTCGCTCGCCGGCCCCGAGGCCGTACGGTTGTCCGCGCTCGCGGCGGCGCTCGCCGGGGCGGCGGCGAACCGCGCGGCCGCCCGGCGCGACGGGGTGCTGGGCGGGCTGCCGGGCGGCTGGCGCAACGTCCCCTCCCAGCCGCAACGCACGGCGTTCGGCACGGAGGACGGCGGACGCCTGGAGATCGCCTACCGGCTGACCAGGGACGGGCTGCGGGCCGAGGGTTTCGAGGACGTCACGCTGGTGACGGCGGACCCCGGACGGGTGGTGCTGGAGACGGCGGGCCTGCGGCACGCCTTCGAGGTGGCCGCCTACCGGGGGGTGGTGCATGTCGATTCGGCGCTGGGGCCGGTCCGGCTCACCCCGGTCGAGCGCCTGCCCGAACCGGCCGGGCACGTCACGCCGGGGGCACTGCCCGCCCCGATGCCGGGTACGGTCCTGCGTGTCGAGGTCAAGCCCGGCGACGTGGTCGAGCCCGGGCAGCCGGTGGTCGTACTGGAGGCGATGAAGATGGAGCATCTGGTCGTGTCCCCCGCCTCCGGCACGGTGACGGCCCTGCACGTGACGCCGGGCGCGCAGGTCGAGGCGGGCGTGCCGCTCGCCGTGATCGAGCCGTCGCCGCCGGGAGAACCCGGCGGCGGCCCGCGCCCGGACGGGCCGGACGCGCGGACCGGCCCGGAGGCCGGCGCAGAAGCCGGCCCTGAGTTCCGCCCCGAGCTCGGCACGACGACCGGTACGACGACCGGTACGGCCGATGACCAGGGCCCGGGCTCGGCGGGCGGCCCGGAGACCGGCTCCCCCGCAGGCCCGGAAACGGGCCTCCCCCCGGCTCCTGAGACCGGTCTTCCGCCGAGCCCGGACACGGCGCACGCGGCGGCCCCGGAGGCGGCCCCTCCCGGGAGCGTGGAGAGCGGCGCCGAGATCGGCACGGAGACGGGCGCGCGGGGCACGGACGCCGGTGCGAATCCGGGCAGGGAGGCGGCGCAGCAGTGAGCGAACCCCAGGAGGTCCTGGTACGCCGGGAGCAGGCGGGCGGCGTGGCCACGATCACGCTCGACTCGCCGCACAACCGCAACGCCCTGTCGTCCCGCCTGCTGCGCCAACTCGACGACGCGCTGTCCTGGGCGCTGGACGACCCCGCCGTACGGGTGATCGTGCTGACCGGCGCGGGACCGGTGTTCTGCGCGGGCGCCGACCTGAAGGAGCAGCGCGGCGGAGGAGCGCCGGTCACCGCGTCGTTCCCCGACATCATGCTGCGGATCTGGGAGAGCCCGAAGCCGGTCGTGTGCCGCCTGAACGGCACGGCCCGGGCGGGCGGCCTCGGCCTGGTGGCGGCCTGTGACTTCGCCGTCGCCCCGGCGACCGCGTCGTTCGCCTTCACCGAAGTGCGGCTCGGGGTGGTCCCGGCCATGATCGCGGTCACCTGCCTGCGCCGTCTGGACCCAAGGGCCGCGGCCGAATACTTCCTCACCGGCGAGGTCTTCGACGCCGCGCGCGCCGTGGAGATCGGCCTGCTGACCCGGGCCGTCCCGGAGGAAGACCTCGACGCGACCGTTGCGCACTACACCGGCATGCTGCTGCGCGGCGGCCCCGAGGCGCTGGCGATCACCAAGCGGCTCGTGCGGGAGGTGCCGCTGCTGCCGGTCGAGGAGGGGTTCCGCGCGATGGCCGAGCTGTCGGCCGAGCGCTTCACCTCCGAGGAGGGGCAGGAGGGGATCCGGGCGTTCGCGGAGAAACGGCTCGCCGCCTGGGTCCCGTCGGCCCCGTCGGAGGCCCCGTCGGAGGCCCCGTCGGAGGCCCCGTCGGAGGCCAGGGCCGGAGACGCCGGGCGATGACGGCGGAGGCCGGGCGGCCGGGACCGATGCGGGTCGCGAACTGCGGCGGCTTCTACGGCGACCGGCTGTCGGCCGCCCGGGAGATGGTCGAGGGCGGGCCGATCGACGTGCTCACCGGCGACTGGCTGGCCGAGCTCACCATGTCGATCCTCGCCGGCAACCGGCTGAAGGGCCGTCCCGGCTACGCCCGCACCTTCCTCACCCAGATGGAGCAGGTCCTCGGCACCTGTCTCGACCGGGGCATCAGGGTCGTCGCCAACGCGGGCGGCCTCGACTCCGCCGGCTGCGCGGAGGCGGTGTCGGCCCTGGCCGACCGGCTCGGGCTGCGCGCGGCCGTCGCCCACGTCACCGGCGACGACCTCATGCCGCTCGCGGCGCCGCCGGTCCACGCGGACACCGGCGAGACCCTGCGGGCGACCCCGCTGACCGCCAACGCCTACCTCGGCGGCCGGCCGATCGCGGTGGCGCTGGAGCACGGCGCGGACGTCGTCGTCACCGGGCGGGTCACCGACGCCGCCCTGGTCACCGGGCCCGGCATGTGGTGGTTCGGCTGGGGCCCCGGCGACCTCGACCCGCTGGCCGGTTCCGTCGTCGCCGGGCATGTGATCGAGTGCGGCTGCCAGGCGACCGGCGGCAACTACGCCTTCTTCGAGGAGGTGCCCGACCTCGCCCGCTGCGGCTTCCCCATCGCGGAGCTGCACGCCGACGGGTCGAGCGTGATCACGAAGCACCCGGGCACCGGCGGGCTGGTCTCGATCGGGACCGTGACCGCGCAGCTGCTGTACGAGATCGCCTCGCCGCGCTATCTCGGGCCGGACGTGACCGCCCGGTTCGACACCATCCGGCTGGAGCAGGAGGGGCCCGACCGGGTCAGGATCACGGGCGTGCGCGGCGAACCCCCGCCGGAGACCCTGAAGGTCGCCGTCACCTACCTGGGCGGCCACCGCAACACGATGACGCTCGTGCTCACCGGCCTCGGCCTCGCCGCGAAGGCCCGGATCGCGCAGGAGGCGATCTGGGCCCGCGTCCCGCGCGAGTCGTTCGAACAGGTCCACGTGGAACTGACCCCCCTCGGCGCGGGTGGCGGCTCCGGCGCCCCGGGCGGCCCGAGCGGCGCGGGAACAAGCGGCGCGGGCGATCCGGACGCGGACGGCTACGGCGCCTTGAGCGGCCCTGCAGCCAACGGCACGGGCACGGACAGCACGGGCACGGACAGCACGGGCACGGACAGCGCAGGCACGGACAGCACGGGCACGGACAGCGCAGGCACGGCCGGGACGGGCACGGACAGCGCAGGCACGGCCGGGACGGGCACGGACAGCGCAGGCACGGCCGGGACGGCGTTGCTGCGAATCACGGTCATGGACCCCGATCCGCGCAGGGCCGGGCGGGCCTTCTCCTCCGCGGTGGTGGAGACCGGTCTGGCGAGCTACCCCGGCTTCTACGGTCTGACACCGCCCGGCGACGCCTCTCCCTACGGCGTCTACTGGCCCTCGTCGGTCGAGGCGCGGGCCGTGCTCCCCGTGGTGACCGTGGACGGGCTCCGCGTCGAGGTGCCGTACGCGCCGCCCGGGCCGGTGCTGGGCGAGCAGGCGGGAGGACCGCCCGGCGACGCGGTCGTGCCGCCGTACGCCGGGGATCTGTCGGCCGGGGTGGTCAGGCCGCTCGGCACGGTCGCCGGCGCCCGCTCGGGCGACAAGGGCGGCGACGCCAACCTCGGCGTCTGGGTGCGTGACCCCGCCCGGTATCCATGGCTCGCGGCGTTCCTGACCGTGGAACGGCTCAGGGCACTTCTGCCGGAGGTCGGCGACCTGCCGATCGAGCGGTTCGCGCTGCCGAACCTCCACGCGCTCAACTTCGTCGTCCGCGGACTGCTGGGCAGCGGCGTGGCGGCCAGCCCGCTCCTCGACGCCCAGGCCAAGGCGCTCGGGGAGCGTCTTCGCGCCGTACACGTGCCCGTCCCCCCGTGACCGGTGCCCGCGACCGCCAGGGTCGCCCGGGCAGAGCGGCCAGGCGGCATTCGCCCGAGCGGTAGGGGCTGTGGAAGACGCCGATCGGCCGTTAGGGTCGTCCGCCTGGATCTTGACGACACCGCCGCCCGGCTCGGGGTACCCGTCGAGGACGCAGACCGCGTGCACCGGCTCGCGGGCGACCTGCCGTCGGCTCCGCTGCCCGCCAAGGCCGACGCGCCCGCGATCCTCGCCCGGCTCGCGGTGCGGCCGGACGACGACGCCGCCGCCGCCGAGATCATGGCGGGCTGGCCCGACCCCGGCTCTCCACTGTGGACTCCGGAGCTGCGCTGGCTGCTCGACCGCTCGATCGCCCTGGTCCG